>JAZNFL010000034.1:0-23969 GCA_045589135.1 Christensenellaceae bacterium | reverse complement strand
TACAATAAATCACCTAGTAAAACTACTCCTTATATTTTGCAATATTTTTACATATAAACCCCCAAGACTGCTTTATGCAATCTTGGGGGTTTTTGTGCCTTTTATTAAGACCATTTTGCGTAAAAACATCAATCTCTATAGAACTTTATTAAGTCCAACAAGACTTCTTCTTTTGTTGGAGATATTTCGTTTAAAATTTCGTGACGGGCGTCTTTGTAAAGTTTACAACAAGAATTAAGCCCCGCCTTTAAATATTTTTCGTGCAAGGCGCTTGGACCTTTGCCCATTCCTCCTACCGGGTCGGATTTTCCTGCAACTATTAATATCTTTAAGTCTTTATCAATTTCTTTTATATTTTTCTTTTTACCTGCCTCGCAAAGCATATCCCCCAAACTCTTGTAATAGTTTGTAGGAAACTGTTTTCCGCAAAGAGGATCGTTAGAGTATTTTTCGTAAACCTCTTTATCTCTCGTAAGCCATGCGTATTTCCCTTCTTTTTTAAATTTTTTAGAAAATGCCCCACATCCTAACGACTCGATAAAATTAAGATAAGAAATCTCCCCATGCTTCTTTATTGCCATAGAAGCAATTTTACTTGCAAGCTTGTACTTTATACTAGGGCAATCCGTTCCACAAATAACCACCTTAGAAAAATCCTTAGGATATAACTGAATATATCTCTGAGCAGCCATAGAACCCATGCTGTGTGCAAAAAGATATACCGGCTTGTCTTTAGTAAACTCCGGATACGCATCTCTAGTAAGTTTAATGCTCTGCAATATCGCCGTTAAAAAATCATATTCCGTAACTACGCCTACGCTTTCTGCGTCTTTTGCAGAATAACCGTGCGCATAATGATCCGAACCTATTACGACGTAGCCTCTTTCTACCATAAACTCCGCAAAGTCGTTATATCTTACTAAATACTCGGACATTCCGTGTGCAAGTAAAATTACAGCCTTGTAATCAGCTCCTTCTTTATACCAAGCATAAGATTGCAATTGAGTGTTACTGTCAAATTCTATTTTTTTATTTACAAGCATATTGTCCTCCTTTTTATAAACCACGTCGGTTTTAAGTTGGTTTTTTGCTTTATCGTTTTTGCAACTAATTGCAATATTTACAAAATTATAAAAACTTCTTGTCTTTTTATCCTTAGCTCTTCTTTTCGATAAGCGACGATATGGTATCAGACGTTCCTAAAACGATAATATGGTCGCCTTCTTGGAATTTAAAGTCCGCATCTGGAGAGGGATGTAAATCTTGCGCTCTCTTGATAGCAACTACGTTTATGCGATATTTTTTACGGATTTCTAATTCTCTTAAACTTTTACCTATCCACTTTTTAAGAATATTTACTTCGTAAAACGCATAGCCGTCGTTTATTGGAATATAATCGAAAATCTTTCCAGAATTATAACAAACCGCAAGACGGTTTGCCGTTTCGTCCTCCGGCATAACCACTTCGTCTGCTCCAATCTTTTTAAGTAAATCGTACTGTATATACTGTTTTGCCTTTGCTATTACGTGCTTTGCTCCGTGTTGTTTTAAAAGCGAAGTAACAACAAGCGACGACTGAAAATCACTACCTATCATGACGAAGCAATAATCAAATTTGCTTACGTCTAAAGCCTTAATGACGTTTTCGTTAGTACAATCGCAAATCTTCATATCGGCAAAATGCGTAGATAAGCTTTCTATTCTGCTTTCGTTTTTATCAATTACGTAAACGTCGTTACCAAATTCTTGCATTTTATTTGCAAGCTGTCTACCCGTTTTACCCATTCCTATTATAAGTACGGTTTTCATATATAAATCTCCATATATTTAACTTTTTGCTATTAAATAAACTAAAAATATTAATTATCCTATAAGAATTTGTCCTGCTGGGCGAGATATAGGTGGATGGCTCTGTTTTTCTGAAAGCATAAAAGCAAACGTCAAACCGCCTATTCTTCCTATAAACATAAGAGCAGTAAGTATTAAATGCGAAGCCGTCGTAAGTCCCGGCGTTATGCCTACCGTAAGCCCTACGGTTGCAACTGCGGACACAACTTCGTACAACACGTGAATTATAGGTAAAGATTCTATCCACGTCATTACCAACGTAGCAATTATTATCAAACTCAAATATATAGTAACTATAGAATTAGCCTCTCTTACGGTAGACTCGTTAATACGGTAACGGAAGGTCGTAATTTCTCTGTTTTTGCGTGCGGTTGCAAATTGCGAAACCATTACGACGAATATAGTCGTCGTTTTAATACCTCCTGCCGTCGAGCCGGGGCTTCCGCCTATCGCCATTAAAACTATCGTTAAAAACAACCCACACTGCGAAAGACTTGCTTGGCTTACACTATAAAACCCTGCCGTCCTTGGAGAAACCGATTGGAAGATTGCCGAAAGTATCCTTTCTTTTAAAGACATACCCGCGAAAGCATAAGACTTTTCTGAAAAGAAAAACACTGTAAATCCACCTATTACAAGAACTATCGTCATCGTAAGAACAATCTTTGTATGTAATAGATATTTCTTAAATTTAAGTTTGTTTCTTATAACGTCGTTCCATACGATGAATCCAAGACCACCCAAAAAGATGAGCAAACTTACAGTTATAATGACCGTTGGATTGTCGAAAAAGTAAGAAACCGAACCTATCGCCTTATCCCCAAAGAGATCGAATCCCGCATTACAAAATGCAGAAATCGCAATGAAGACCGAGGAATACAAACCTCTTATCCAACCGAATTCTTGTACAAACTGCGTAGAAAGAGCAATCGCGCCCAAAAGTTCTGTAATAAGAGTAAACTTAATTATCTTTTTTACAAGCTTAAAGGTGTCCGACATATTTAAAACGCCCGCTGCTTGCATTAATAATTTTTCGTCTCTTGCGGTTATTTTTCCGTTGATTAAAATAACTACCAGCGATACGAGCGTCATACACCCTATACCGCCAATCTGTATAAGTAAAATTATTACAACTTGCCCAAAGATCGACCAATACGAAAACGTATCGAAAACGGTAAGCCCCGTTACACACGTCGCACTCGTCGCCGTAAATAGTGAGTCGACAAAGCCCGTCCATTCTCTCGATTTAGAAGATATCGGCAAAGACAAAAGTCCTGCGCCAAATAAAATTAAGAGAAAAAAGCTTACGGCTATAAGTCTGGGCGCTGTAAAAAATCTCTTCAATCTTTTCATTATTTCCTTAATTGCCCTTTCGGCTAAACGTCCTTCTTTTTTGTTGGCGATAACACCATGTATATTACTGTTATTATACCACCCTAAAAAAAATATTGCAACACTATAAATAAAAAAGCTTTTATAAAAGCCACCTTATAGACGTAAGGTGGCAAAATTTATCTTATAAATTAGTCAACTTTGGTTTTACATTCGTCGCAAAGATACTTAACGGTAAGTTCGTAGCCTTCGCTATAAACCCCGGCTTGTCTTAAAACTTCTTTTATTGCGTCACCTAAAAAAACGTCCTTTACCTTACCGCAATGCGAACATATAGCGTGGTCGTGCTCCACGTGTACGTTGTCGTATCTACAACTCGACTCCCCCGTGCTAAGACGACGAATCTCCCCTTTTTCTGTCAAAGCGTTTAAGTTGTTGTATATCGTCGCTAAAGATATAGAGGACATCTTGCTTTTTGCCATATCAAAAACCATATCCGCCGTGGGGTGTTCGGTAGTATTGTTTATTAATTCTCTTATCAAATCTCTTTGTCTTGACATAAAAACTCCAACTTAGAATTATTCTAATTATATTTTAGCAACTTTTTACTAATTTTTCAAGCGTTTTAACCATCTTTTTCTTTTCCGTAAGCAAAACACTCTCCAAAACCCTATTTAGACACAACCCTTGCTTTACCTATTTCAACCCCAAAAGTCTACTAAAAAAAATCTTCAAAGAGATAACAACCCATAAATTTTACACCACAATATTGTTTTTAGTTATACATAAAGACCACACGATTTCTCCCCACACGACAATCACACATTTTTCAGCCCGACAATCACACGCCTTCTCAACCCGACAACACACGCCTTCTCAACCCGACAACACACGCTATCGCAATTCCCAAACCCTACCACCTAAAACCTCAATCACTTCGAATCTATCAACCACCTACACGATTTTACAAAGTCCAAAATTTACCTGTCTTCTCCGCCCTATCCCAACTCAACGACACACACTATTCCAACCCCAAAATCAACATCTCCACTACCTACCACACTACCCATCACAACCAAAAGCTCATTCCTATTGCCCTTAATAACGGCAAATTTCCGCAAAAAAGAATAAAAAAAAGCAAACGCCGAAGCTCTAAACTAAAACTTCGACGTTTACCATTTAAACAAAATTATTTTAAGCTAAGTTAAGCAAAATAAAAACTCAGTTTCTAAATCCCGACAAAAAATTTTTCGTTCGGTCTTTTTGGGGATTGCCAAAAATTTGATCGGGAGTGCCTTCTTCGCAAATAACCCCTTCGTCCATAAATATAACTCTTGAAGAAACTTCCTTAGCAAAGCCCATTTCGTGAGTAACTACGAGCATCGTAAGTCCGGATTTTGCAAGTTCTCTCATAACGGATAAAACTTCCCCGACCATTTCGGGATCGAGAGCCGACGTAGGTTCGTCAAAAAGAAGAACCTCGCTATCCATAGCCAAAGCCCTTGCTATAGCTACCCTTTGCTTTTGTCCACCCGAAAGTTGACGAGGTTTTGCGTTGACGTATTCTGCCATACCTACCCTTTCGAGATATTTTAAGGCGTTTTCTTTAGCTTCTTCTTTGCTCTTTTTTAATACCTTAATTTGTCCTATCATACAGTTTTTTAAAACCGTCATATTGTTAAACAAATTAAACTGTTGGAAAACCATTCCTACGTTTGCTCTATACGTCTTTACGTTAAACGCTTTGTCTAAAATGCTCTTTCCGTGATATAAAATATCTCCACCGGTTAAAGTTTCTAATAAGTTGGTACATCTTAAAAGAGTAGACTTACCGCTACCGGACGAACCTAAAACACTTATTACTTCCCCCTTTTCTACTTTAAAATCTACGCCCTTTAAAACGGCGTTTTCTCCAAAAGATTTCTCTACGGATAAAAACTCTAAAACGTATTCTTTTTCTGACATCTTAGTCCTCCTTTTGTACCGTTATGGTAGCAGCAGAATCGGTTTGAGATCCACAAATAGTATAAGTGTCCGAGCCGTCGAGAAGTTTTTCGCACAAGCGAAGAATTCTTGTAATGGTAAACGTAAGAATAAAGTATATTATGCAAATTATCGCATACGTCGGGAAAATTTCCCACGTCAACTTGGACACTACGTTTGCTTGATAATACAATTCGGTAACGCCTATAACGTTTAACACCGAAGTATCCTTAATGTTTATGACGAACTCGTTGCTGATAGACGGAAGAATGTTTCTGAGAACTTGCGGTATAATTACGTGTAACATCGTTTGGAAATGACTCATACCGATTGCATGAGCCCCTTCGAACTGCCCTTTATCTATAGATATAATACCGCCCCTTACAATCTCTGCCATATATGCACCCGTGTTTATGGAAACTATAAGTATAGCAGAAGGTATCAAAGGCAAAGTGTTTCCGCCGGAAGCAAAAGCGTAACCCCAATATATAACCATGGATTGAACCATCATAGGGGTTCCACGGAAGATTTCTACGTAGGCAGAAAGCAACCAGTTGACTATCTTTTGGATAATCTTTACCGCTTTGTGTTTAGACTCCGGTATGGTTCTTACGACACCTATAGCCACACCGATTACAAGACCTAAAATCGTTGCAATTATGGATATTAAAAGAGTGTTGCCGACACCTTTTAAAAGTTGCAACCAATATTTTTGTAAAATTTTAAAAACCGTTTCGAAAAAAGCCATATTTAATCCTTTTTGTTTTGCTCTGCGACGAATACCCCGATAAAAAAACCCCGATTGCAGTTTTTATCCTATAATTATTATTTTTCGTCGAAATGCGTTTTATTTTTTACTTACACGAAAAACGTTTAGATTTTATTACCTTTATAATCCCACGTCTTCCACGCAAAAACACTGTAAAAGCGTTTTATTTTTTTCTTCTTAAACCGATAAAATCGGGCGTTTTACACAAAACGCCCGACGTAAAGTTGTCTTAAAGACCTGCAGGAACTTGACTTATTGCTTCGTTCATTAAAGCGTCGAATTCTTGCTGAGTCATACCTTCTATTACTGCGTTTATTTGAGCTAAAAGCGTGGAGTTTTTCTTAACGCCTACGGCTAAAGTTACGTTAGAGAGATCAGTAATAGTAAATCCGGTTTCGTTATTTACGAGATCTATGTATTTAAAGTCAGAATTTGCGTTGCAGTCTGCAATTGCTCCCGGTTTTTCTGCAATGTAACCGTCGATAGTGTTTGCCTTTAAAGCAATTATCATTGCAGGGAAATCTTCTTTAGCATCAACGTGGTTTACCCCTGCGATTTGGTCAACGACTTGATCGTGGAAAGTTCCGCTTTGAGCAACTATTTTTGCTCCGGAAAAATCTGCTAAGCTGGTTGCGTTTGCATAAGCGCCGTCTTTTTTAACTACGATAACTAAATTAGAGTTATAATAAGGAGAAGAAAAGTCTACTTTTTCTTTTCTATCTGCCGTAGGGCTCATTCCGGCAATGATGAGGTCAAGAGTGCCTGCTTCTACTGCAGGAACTAAAGATTCCCATTTGTATTGATAAATTTCTAAACGCATATTTAAAGCTTCTGCGATTTTCTTTGCAATTTTTACGTCGTAGCCGTTAGCGTATTCTCCGGAATGACCTTTGATTGCAACTGCGCCGTTAGAACTATTGAACTGCGTCCAGTTATACGGTTGATATCCGCATTCCATACCTACTTTAAGTACGGGACGGTTATCTGCAGGGGTAGTTTCTCCACAAGCGGAAAAACCGAGTACTGACGTCAACATAAGTAACGTACAAACGATTGCTGTTAAAATTCTTTTCATTTTAAACCTCCGTGTTGAATGCTTTTCGGCATCCGCTTATAAACGAAAAATCCGCAACACGACCTATCGGTAATATTGCGGATAAAAATTCCTTTATATTTACGATAGCTCTCCGCTCTAAAAGCGACAGTCAATGAAATATTCTCTCATTGCCCAACTTGCGATCTTCTTAAAAAAACCGTAAGTTTCGGCGGTGCTTCCTTTTATCCAAGTCTTTTAAGCGACGTAAACAGGATTACTTTTAAGAACCGCGCCTCTACCAAAAAAGTATTCAATTTTTTATTTGTGAGTATATACTACACTTTGTTTTGCGTTTTGTCAAACGTTTTAATCAAATTTTTGCAATTTTTTTTAAAAACGCTTTGCAAAATCTAATTTTTTTACTTTTTTTGCCCAAAAACCCATCGGCTTTAACATTCTAAGCAATTTCTACGATTTGTTCTACGTATATTGCCGAAGCGTAATATAATTACTTCTTTAGACTTCTTTTGCCTCTTCGATATATTCGTTTATTTGTTCTTTAGAAACGTCTTGGTATTTTCCGTCCACTTTAGGAAAGTAGGTCGATTTTATAATTTGCGAATTAAACTTTATAAAATAATTTTGTTCGCTTTGGATTTTTTCTGCCGTAATTTTTACGACGACAAATCCGACTATATTGCCTTCTTTTTTGCAAATTACGTCCACGTAATCTACTCTATCGCAATTTGTTTCGTCCCACGCATCCAACTCGTCTTCTTTCCAACAAACGCTTCTTAAATTTATATTTTCTGCGTCGCCACAAACCAAATTAAACTCTTTTGCAAACTGCTCGGTATCGGTTACAAAAGGCGAAATTAAGCCGTGATAAGTTTTAATTGAAAACTCATCTCCGTATTCGTTGTTACAAGCAATGCCGTTTGGCATATACGAAGCACCAGTCTCCCAATTTATTAGGCTTAATAAATCTTCTTGCTCTTGCATCACTATAGGGTTGTTTTGTTGCGGAGTTGTACAACACGTAAAACTTGCAACGCAAAAACAGGCTATTAGCAATACGACTAAATTGGTAATCTTTTTATTTAAAAGCATATTTTAACCACTCCTTTAAAGTTTTATTTTATATAATATTACTGTTCTATATATATTGTATCATTTTTTTATCGCTTGTCAATAGGTAAAACAATTTTATCTATATAAACGGAAACGATCAATCTGCCTTTTTGTAAAACTTCCACCACGCTAATCCAAAACTTAACTACACTTTGTAAAAATCTCCCGTCTTTTCTCCAAAACTTTACCTCGCCACTTTTAAAAAACCACCGATAAAACATAAAAAAGCGCAACCAAACTTAAAACGTCGGTTGCACCTATTTATAAAACGAAAAATTATTTTATGACCAAACAGTCTTTTACCCCGTAAATTTTGCAAATTTCTATGGTTTTTTTGTCAAAGACTTCTCCGCAAACTATTATGCTTACTGCAGGCGGACAAGTTACGTTTGGTTGACATAAAACTCTGCCCTCTGCCTCGTCTATATTTATTTTTTGCGGAAAACTCTCTAATGCTTTTCTTACGGAAGTTTTTACTTTGCTCTTGACGACTTTTATTCCGTCTTTTGGCAAAGAAGAAAGTTTTTCTATATCGAACAATGCTTGTTTTAGTCGTAAAAGCCCTTTATCCTTAACACAAGGGGTTAACATAAAGACTACGTAATCTCTATCGAAAAACTCCGCCACCACGCCTTTTTTCTCTAAAAGCTTAGATAAATCTTCTCCCGTATATCCGTATTCTTTGGCGTCTATAGTTATCTTTAAAGGCTCTTTGCCGACAAGCGTATATCCTTTAGAAACAAGCTCTATTTTTAAATCTTTTACTTCTTTGCAAAAATCCTGTAATTCTCTTTTGTATTCGCCGTCCAAATAAGCGTTGTTTTTATCCAAAGACGCCATAATTAAGTAAGACGGGCTGGTCGAAGCGAACAAAGAAAGTGCGTTTTTTGCATACTCGGCAAAAAAACTCGGAGCAGTTTTAGAAACGTGTAAATACGCTCCACCCGTCAATACGGGCAAAGTTTTATGGGCAGAATCGCAACACATATCCGCACCCAAATCTATCGGGTGCAAAGAGCTGTCTAAAAACTTTAAATACGCTCCGTGCGCATTGTCCACGATAAACAATACCCCGTGTTTTTTGCAAACTTCGGATAGACCTTTTACGTCTAAAGTATTGCCGAGATAATCGGGAGTGGTAACGTAAACCGCCATAGGCTTGTCCATTAAGCCGTCTAAAGTTTTATCCAACTCTTTAGGGGTAATATCGCAAGACAAATATCCGTCTATATCCTTTGGATAAATCCACTTTACGTCTACGTCGCATAAAGCAAGCGCGCTTATAAAAGAAGAATGGGCGTTTCTTCCTGCCAAGATGTAGCCGTTTTCTTTTTGACAATACAATTTTACAAGATACGTCATCGCTCTAATGCACAAGGACGAACCTTCGCAAGAGTAAAAACTCTCTTGCGTTCCGTAGAGTTGCGTCAGGTTTTTTCTACTCTCTTCTATTATTCCGCAAGAAGAATACAGACAGTCCGCACCGGGGATTTCCGTCAAATCGAGAGATTCTACCCCCAAAAAGCCTTCTCCTTTATGCCCCGGCATATGTAATCTTAAAGAATCTTTTACTGCGTAATTTTTAACGAAATCGTAAATAGGGGTCTTCATTATTCTTCTAAAGCTTTTGCAACCGCCACCATTATGGCGCATTCCATTCTTTTTCTAAAGAGTTTACAGCCGTATTCGTATACGCCTTTTACAGAACCCGTTGCATGGTACGCATTTGCAGCACAACCACCCGAACAATAGAGTTTTGCCCAACAGTCTGCACAATCCGGGCGTGCGTAAACGTTGCAATCGGCAAATTCTTTTTGCACTTGTACGTTTGTAACTCCGTCGTAAATATTGCCGAGTTTGTATTTTTCTTCCCCGACGAATTGATGACAAGGATATAAATCTCCCCAAGGAGTAACCGCCATGTATTCCGTACCCGAACCACAACCGGAAATTCTCTTATAAATACACGGACCACCGTCAAGGTCTATCATATAATGGTAAAAGGTAAACTCTTTGCCTTCTTTGCGTCTTTGCAACATAAGGCTTGCCAAATCTTCGTATTGCTTTAAAACGATAGGCAAATCTTCTTCCGTAAGTTCTTCTTTATCCCCTTTTGCACATACTACGGGCTCCATGCTGAGTTCGTCAAAGCCCAAGTCTAACATTACCTTTATGTCTTCTAAAAAGTCCGGGTTTGCATGGGTAAAAGTTCCTCTCATGTAGTAGTCTTTACCACCCCTTGCTTTTACCAACTTTTGGAACTTAGGAACGATTTTTTCCCAACTGCCGTTGCCCGCATAGTCTACACGGTATCTGTCGTGGACTTCTTTTCTTCCGTCTAAAGAAAGAACGACGTTGCTCATCTCTTTGTTTGCAAAGTCTATTACGTCGTCGTCTATTAAAACGCCGTTAGTCGTAAGGGTAAAACGGAAATTTTTGCCGTGGATTTTTTCTTTTTCTCTGGCGTATGCAACGAGCTGTTTTATCATGTCGAAGTTCATGAGCGGTTCTCCGCCGAAAAAGTCGACTTCTAAGTTTCTTCTCGTGCCGGAGTTTTCTATTAAAAAGTCCAAAGCACGCTTGCCAACTTCTAATGACATTATGGCTCTATCTCCGTGATACTTACCTTGGCTTGCAAAACAGTACGAACAGTTTAAGTTACAAGTGTGCGCAACGTGTAAACACAACGCCTTTACGACACCGCTCGTCTTTTCTTTTAAAGCGCCCGCCATAGGCTTAAAAGAATCTTCCGTAAAAAGACTTCCGCTCTCTTTAAGCTCTACTATTTGCTCGTAACATTCTTCTATTTCTTTGACGTCTGCACTTGGGTATTTTTGTGCCAAAAGTTTAATTACTTCGTCCTTTGGCAAAGAAAACTTTTCTATAATATCGTAGGCAATATCGTCGACGACGTGTACCGAGCCAGAACAAATATCCAAAACGATATTATAACCGTTTAATTTATATTGATGTATCATAACCGATTCTCCAATGTAAAAAAAGACTGTTTGATGGTCGTACCGCCAAACAGTCGATTAAATCGTGCGTATTATTTGTTTTTGTTTTCGCACTTTTGGTTAGCGATACCGCAACTGGTCTTGCAAGCAGATTGACAAGAAGTTTGGCATTCTCCGCAACCACCGTTTTTTGCGCTAGCGCAAAGGTTTTTGGTCTTTATAGTCTTGATATGTTTCATAATCGTGTCCTCCGATTTGTTTGTTCTAAAAAAGTATATCATAGTTTTAGGCAATAAGTCAATATTTTTTGACAAAAAACACTGCATTATAAGGTTTTTTCCTTTTATGAAAACTTTACAAAGCAAAAATTTTTAAACCGTATACACGTTTACGTATATTTATATTCTTAAACTCTTTTTAAAACAGGATATTTTCCGTTATTTACGTCAAGATTAGAAAAATCCCACACGCTTTCTTCCCAACCGAGAGTTTCCGTATAAAAAGCTTTGCTATTAATCTGTGTAAGAGAACATTCCGTAACGTATGGGGGTTCGCAATTTATTTTAACGTATCTATAGACTACTTACTTGGAAGAAGCGACAATCCTACTTTTCTAAAATAATAATTTTTGCGTTTAAACTAATTATATCCACTTATTTAAAAGCACAAAACGTTTTACAAAATTTTTAGATCATAAAAGACCAACGAAAGTTTTCGTTGGTCTTTTGTTTTCTTTACAAATAGCGTTTAAGTTTATCCAACTGTGCAATTTACACAATCCGTATCGTTTAAAACTATCTTTTACTTGTTGTTTTCGTTTAAGTCTAAAAGCCACTTAATTATGGCAATTTGATTTTTAAGCCCGTCGGATTCTACAGAGCTAATTTCTCCAATCTTGCTTCTTTCGACCAAATCGACCATTACGGAATACTTAGAGGTATATCTAGATTTTACGTTGACGTTTATCTTTGTGTCAACTCCTTCTAAATAAACGGTGGCAACTTGACTGTCGAAATCCGCATAGAGATAACCGCCTGTAAAGGTGAATTTTGCAAATCTCTTGACGTCCTTTTTATTGGCGTTTTTGTTTATCGAAAGTTTAATTTTACTGCGTCCGCTCTCTGCGTTTAAGCTTAAACTGTCTACGCCGTCCTTGCTTTTGCTCTCTTTATAGACGACGTTTGTCCAAAACTGAGGCAATCCGCAAAACAGCGACGCTATAAGAACGTTGTGGATCATCGTTTCTAAAAGTTGTCCGCCGTATTCTTTGTTGTAAACCCACTCTCTAACGTCTTCCCCTTCCGTTATGCTTATCTCCGTTTCGACAAGCGCACCTATAAGGAATCTCCAATTTAAAAGCAAGTCGTCGACTTCTAATTCTAAATACTTTTTATAGTGGTCGTTATGATAAGCGAGATATAATATCGGCAAAGCTTTTTCTAACAAATAATAACTTAAAAAGAAAACCCTTTCTCGATTTTCGTCCTCTATTAAGTCCTCCACGTATAAAAGTTCTTCTTTATCGCAACAAATTGGTTTTTCTAAAACGACTAAAGAAGCCTTTGACTCTAACGCCTTTTTAAGATAAGAAACATGCTTATAAGTAGGGGTTTCTATCCAAACGGTAGAATTTGCGTCCGCCGACGATAAAATGGCTTCGCTTATAAGTTGGTCGCTTGCTAAATATTTACAATAATTTACCTTGTCTTTTGCTTCTTGTAAATCGTATACGAAAATTTCTCCATCTTCTCCGTACTTATTGCAAAGTGCGGGATAAAGACGTTTTTGTACTACGTCCCCACAGCCGATAACCAAGGTCTTTGGCTTCTTTTTGTGTTTTTTGACCTTTTCCGTAGGAAACGCAGATATAATCATACTTATTACTATAGCGCCGAAAAGCGCTCCTAAAATCTTAACCGATACAGGTGTAGAATCTGCCCCCGCACCTAACAATCCGCTCAATATCATAGAGAACTGCGTTCCGTAAAGAGTAGCAAAAGCAAGTGCTTGCGTAGGAATAAGAAGCATCAACACCGTCAAATATTCGAGTTCGTGATATATAGAATAGTTTTCTTCGAAAAATCTTCTAAAAACCGTGTAATACAAAACCCAAACTACCGACTCGAACAAATAATAATAAATTGCAATTTTTATAAATATATTGTCCCAGTGCAGTTTATACGCAACTAAAAACAACGCAAACCAAAGCATAAAGTATATTTCGCAAAAAAGCGGTGGAACGTTTATTCGTGTAGAATTTTTATCTATAGAACTTCTTCTTAAAGCCTTTACAACCTTTCTGAATACAAGTTTTGATATTTGCAATAAAGAAAAAACCCTGCAAAGCCACATTCCCCACAAAAATATTGCGGACAATATCGAAACCTTTTCTCCTGCCCATTTTATAGAAGAATTGCTAGGTTTTGTGGATATTTGAGAAAACAACGATTTTTTCTTCATGATTTACCACCTTTGTTTACGTAACCGTTATATGCAACCCCAAGAGCCGCTTTATTTCCAATTTCTTCCCCTAATAATGCAGGTAAAATTTTAACGGCTTCTAAAGAATACGGCAAGCACTCTTTTTGAAGTTCTTTATACATAGCTTCGTCTAAAAGATCGTTTGCCCTGCTGTAAATACTTCCTATAACTACAACTTGAGGGTTTAACATATCTATTATATAAGACAACCCTTTGCCGAGATCTTTGCCGACTTTATTGTAAATTTCTAAAGCTTTTGCATCTCCTTCTCTGGCCTTTACGGCAACTTCTTTGGCACTGCCGTATCCGTATTGAGCAATTCCGCCACCACTGCAATACCCTTCGAAAGATCCCTTTTTACCATATCCGACGTGTCCGTCTTCGTACAATCTTATATGTCCGACTTCTCCCGCCATATCGCACGTACCGCTATAAGGCTTGCCGTTTAAAATAAGCCCTGCACCCATGCCTGTTCCAAAGGTCAAAAATACGGCGTTGTCGTAACCTTTTGCGTTTCCCCACTTCCACTCTGCGATGGCACAAGCGTCTGCGTCGTTTTTTAAAAACGCCGGGCGATTGAACTTTTCTTCTAAGATTTTTACAATCTCTATATTGTCCCAACCGGGAAGATTTGGAGGAGAAAGAATAACCCCCTTTTTAGAACTAAGCGGACCACCGCAAGAAACCCCTATCGCAACTACTTCTTCGTCGAAAAGCTCTTCTGCACAAGAAAGTAAAGAATTAAGCGTCGTTTGCACGTCCGAAGTATCAAAACGCAACTTTTTATAAACTTGTCCGTTTCCGTCCCCCAAAACTACGGCACATTTAGTTCCGCCTATGTCAAGACCTAATAGTTTTATCATAATTTCTCCTTTTTGCCCGTTCTTTTTTGTCCGTGCAAAGTAAAGTCTTTTATTGTTTTTTTATACCTTATCTAAATTGACAAATTTTAAGTTTTATGTCTCTTTTTGCTTTTCTTATCGGCTTAATAAACGCCGAAATATCGCCTATTTAATCTTTAAATTTACTTAAAGAAAAGTGTAAATACCACGTTTTTGCCTTTGCCACTTTAAATTGAATATAGTATATCACACTTTTACGGATAAATCAAGACGTAAAGCTTTTATATGTCGTCAACAAAATGCTAAAGCCCACAAAATAAAAGAGCAACTCCCAACGAGACGAAATAAAAACCCACGCCGACAAAACGCACCAACGTCTTTTGTGTCATAGTTAATACAAAACGACAAACAAATAACAAACAATCCCAACAAAACACAAAAAATCCACAACCCACATAAATACAAAAAAACAAAACCCCTCCAAAAACAAAACGAAACAAAAATAAAATCAACACGCCATAGCGCCAAAAGACAAAAATAAAAACCGACGTGCTTACCGTAAACTCGTCGATTTTTATAATTTTTTAAGGCTATATCACAACGTAATACTTATAAAATTTAAAGAGTTAGATACGAATTGTGACAGAGCCAATTTTAAAAAGAGCGTAACCCGGCGGAATAAAAGTTTTTATTCTTTGGCGTGATAAATTTTGTCGTTTTTATAATTTACTTTTTTACTATTTTTTTACACCAAGAACGCTTGTTGCATTTTGGACATTTTAAATAACGGGTTGTTCCCATATGCATTGCGTTAAGCGCCTGCTTATAGGTAGGTACGATTTCGTGACCGCAATTTTTGCACTTGTAAGCCCCGACGCTTACTTCGAGTTTTAATGCGTAAAAGCACGGTATTAAAAACACAATGCAAATTGCCAAAATCCAAACTAATTGCCAAACTCCTTTTGGCACGAAAAAATAAACGATAAAAAGCCCTGCAAAAAGCGCCGTTATGCTTACTATCATAATTACCCACATAGTCATCCATATCGTCTTGTTTTTGGTCTCTAATTCTTTTGCCATATCGAGCAAAAGCTTTTGGTTTTGTTGATCTCTGCTTTCCATAATAATTTTCTCTCCACTTAATAATTCGTTTACACTTATGTTTAAAACTTTACTTAGTTCAAGCATAATAGAAGAATCGGGCATCGCCACCCCTCTTTCCCACTTGGACACCGCTTTGTCGGTTATTCCGAATTTTTCTGCTAACTGTGCTTGCGTTAAGTTTTCTTTTTTTCTGCACTCGGCAATAAATTTACCTATTTTGACCTGATCCATAGGCTACCTCCTTTTACGCATATTATAACTGCTGTTTTTGTAAAAATACACCCACCTTTGGTTTAGTGGAGAGAAGTAAACCTTTGGTAGAGTGTAATTTTTAATAAAAATATTATTTTTTTGTCATCACGTTAAAAGCCCACGTCGAGTCGACGATAAAATCTTCTTTTCCGTATTCTTCTATTTGTTGGGCATAAGAATCTTTAATCTCCGTATATAAGCTTTTAGGAACGTCGATATAGAGAGGTTCGTCCATTAAAAACAAAACGGTTACTATTTCGTCCTTAATCCTTATGCATATATCTTTAATTTGCGCATCGGGGAGTTTTTCTTTTACAAAACTATAAGAGGACAGTTTAATAATTTCGATTACTCGGTCGTCTAAACCGTTGTCGAAGATCATTGCTTTTTCTTGCAAAGATTCTTTATCTTTAACCACACGCATTATGTATTCTTCTAAATTTGCGTCCTTCTTAGCTGTCTTTAACGCCTCGATTGAAGTTTCTAAATTTCCGTTAGGAACTAAATATATCATCGCTTTGTTTTCCATATCGTGATATAACGTATCGTAATTAAGATTTATTACTGCTCCGCACTGTTTACACTTAAACGCAAACAACGTACCGTCAAGCAGTTTTTGTTTTTCTTCCGGATTAAATTGCGTGTTTAAGCTATCCCAAACGGTAACTTCGTCTTCTGCCCCGCAAGTTGGACAAGCGATTTTTTCTTTGCGTATTTTAGACATTTTTATTCCCTTTATATACAAATTTAATTTATACTTAGATTATAACACGAAACCCGTCAATGTCAATCGCTTTATACCTTTTTACTGCTTTATTTCAACGTTTTTGCATATAATACGACTTACCGATAGCCAATATAATTAATGCGTCGGCAATAAAAACTATTGCCGACGCACTAAAACTATCGCATTTATTTTATTTATGATTCTTGTCTATGCTTCTTGGTCAAAAAACGGATCTCTTGTGCCCAATTGATTTACGAGTTCTTGATAAGTTAAGTTTTCTTTTATAGCGTCAAGTAAAGTCTTAATCGATTCGAAGTTAACTTGTGCTACGTTAATTTTACTTGCAGGTAACGTAGGCGTTTGGCTAAAGACGTTTTTATTTGCCTTGACTATATCGGACTCGAAATCCTCTACGTTTCCTTTTTGAACGAACATCATAGGAATTTCCGTTTCTACTACTTCGTAATCGGTTTTATCGCCGTTTACAACTTCTACCACGTAATAAACCGTTCTCATTTCGATATCGAACTTTCTGGACGTTTCTACAAACGCTATTTTATTTTTTACAGGAACGAATTTTTCGCTTGAAGAATTTATGTAAACGTCGTATGCGTTTTCGTTAGGAAGAGTATTTCCGTTTGCTATCATTTTGACGTTAGTAATGCCCGTTACGTCAAAAAGATTTACCCAATAGGTGTCAAAATCGACAAGTTTATTGTTTTCGAGCACTTCGGCAGAAACGAATTTGCCAGTCGTCGAAGAATAAACTTCTTCGTATCCCTTAATAAGCAAATCGTCGCTTTCTCGTTTTGCACTCATTACGATAGCATAATCTTGATTAAACGCAATAACAGCACTCGTTTTTACCGACGCAGATTCTAACCCGGTGTACTGATAAAAATAACCTGTAACAGCGTCGTCTTTCTGACGATTTCTATTCCTTTATATATTGGCTTGTTACATTGCTCGCATACGGCAAGAACGACCTTTTTAGGCTCTACTTTTGGTTCGATTTTAGGCTCTACTGCAGTTGTTGCAATTTCCTTAGCTTCTTCTTTCTTTGGTTGTTCTTCTTTAGTTTCTGCTTTTACCTCTGTAGTTGCTTTATCCTTTTCTTCTTGTTTGGGTTGAGTGTCTTCTAAAAATTCTTCTAAAGACAACTCGAATATTTTAGCAATTTCTATGACGGTCGAGATCGAAGGCTCTACTTCGTTCTTTTCCCATCTTGATACTGCTTGTGGCGTTACAAAAAGTTTATCTGCTAAATCTTTTTGCGTCATTCCTTTTTCGTTTCTAATTTTTTTAATTTTGTTTCCTAACATTTTTTCTGAAACCTCCTACCACAAACATTATACAACAAAATCCCAACGGAAAATAGTCAATTGACTCAACAAACTGTTGTTTTTGTAAATTTTTGGTTGATTTTGACGTAAAAACCATAATTTTCCGATTTTTATTTCGGCTAACAGCTATTTTTATTGTCAAACCACGTCTTTATCCCCTTTTTTCTATTACAAATAAACTATATGTCTTTATAGACAAACTACTGTTTTTTTATCGATAACGTTTTCAACAAACAGTTGCAAAATGGTTTTTTTAAGTTTTTATAGTCTAAATAAAGTTTATTTTATCGCCAGAGCAAAATTAAAACGATAACCAATTGAAAATTTTTATATGAATTTAGCATCCTTGCGTATTTGCGATGGGGTTCGTCCCGTTTGCTTTTTGAGTATTTTACGCAGGTATGCGGAGGAGCAAAGTCCGAGAGTGGAAGCAATCGTTTCTACCGTCAAATTGGTGGTTGACAACAAAGTGACGGCTTGCTCTGCTTTAAGGCGATGTTTTACCTCTATAGGCGTTGTATTGGCATAATCACGAAAAAGAGCGTATAGTCCCGATTCGCTTATACCGCATGCGTGCGCCAACTCCGATACGGCAAAATTTTCGTGTTTTTGGATGTAATCGAAAGCCGTTTGAAGAACAGCCGTCTTTGGATTAAATTCGGCAATACGGAAATTAGGGAGTACCTTTGATAAGAAAAGATACAAATACCCCACCGAAGCCGTAGAGACCGTCTGATCTCGTTCCAGACAGTCCAACCATTGAATAGCTTCTTTAGAAGGATATATTTTTTGCATAGCGTACCGTGTATCGTTTGGAATAGGTAAACACGTAAAACCGTAAGATTCCCAAGAAACCGTTCGATCCCCGGCTTCGTCTATCGACCAGTAAGAATGATATTGAAGCCCCATAGGCAAATAAAATATATCCCCCGCACTCAAATGAAGTTCCTCGCCCGATACAGTTCGTATGATACCGCTACCACTGTGCATCCGCGCAACGAAATGACAAGGGATTCCTGCTGAATTGTCCGTGTGCCGAAATGACCCCATGCGAATTGTTCTAAATGTAAAGGTTTTGTAGAAAAGTATCTGTTCCATATCTATTATCTCCGATTTTAAAATTAAAACATGTAGAATCGTGTCTATTTTTTACAGTATAACATATTGTTTATTATGCGTCAAGATGGTATAATGACAACAATAAAAACATGGAGAAAGCAACTGACGTGAAAACAAAACAAATTATATTTACAAAGCCTTGCGTTGCAGAACTTTTGGATGCCGAATTCTTTCCGCCAAAAAAGCATGAAGTAACAGTGAGCTTAGAATACTCTGCAATAAGCTCGGGGACAGAAAAAGCCAATTTGATTGGAATGCGAAACGGAACTAACGTTTCTGAAGATCAAGAAGCGGTCTTTCCGAGAACTGTCGGGTATAGCGCAGCAGGAATCGTTTCTGAAATAGGTAGCGAGATAACCGATATTAATGTTGGCGATAGAGTCATCGTATACTGGGGAAAACACAAAAAAAATATTACCGTAAACAGAAACAACGTAATTAAAATCCCGGATGAAGTTTCTTCTAAAGAAGCATCTATGGCGCTGATTTCTACCTTTCCTTTAGCGGCGATAAGAAAAGCGAAACTCGAGATCGGCGAATCTGCTATGGTCATGGGACTTGGTATACTCGGGATTTTTGCCGTTCAGGAACTGAAAGCAGCAGGAGCATATCCTGTTATTGCCGTTGATCCTATTAAAGACCGTAGAGATTTTGCATTGAAAATGGGGGCGGATTTTGCATTAGACCCTACAGACGATACTTTTGCGCAAAACGTAATTGCTCTGAGCGATGGTGGTGTAAACGTCTGCATCGAAGTAACAGGACTTGGAGTTGGTTTAATTCAAGCACTTAACTGTATGAAGCGTTTTGGTAGAATTGCGCTTTTAGGCTGCACCAGAAGTTCGAAATTTGAAATAGATTATTACGGAAAAGTTCACGGACCGGGCATCTCTTTGATTGGCGCTCACACTATGGCACGTCCAAAAGAAGAATCCTCTGCGGGTTTTTGGACCGACAAGGATGACTTACAAGCTATTCTTAATCTTATAAAAGGAAAGCGATTAAATTTTAAAGATATGATTTGCGAGATTCTCTCACCTACAAAAGCCAACGAGGTTTTTGTCAGATTGGCAAAAGAACGCAACTTCCCGATAGGGGTACTTTTTGATTGGAGGGATATAAAATGAGAAAAATTCGAATTGCTCAAATCGGCATAAACAGATACAGTCATGCGCCTGAAATTTTCCATACCCTGGCGATACACCCCGAGATATTTGAACTTGTGGGCTATGCTGTTGTGGAAGACGAAAGAGATACCTGCAAAGATAAGCTGAAATGGTTCGAAGGATACCCGGAGCTTACCTTAGACGAAATACTCAACGACACCACGATCGAAGCTGTAACTGTCGAAACCGACGAAATCCATTTGCTTAAATATGCTATTATGGCAGCCAAGGCCGGCAAACATATCCACATGGAAAAGCCAGGGAGCCAAAACCTAGGAGATTTTGAGAACCTTATAGATTTGATGAGAGCGAGCGGAAAAGTTTTTCATACGGGTTATATGTATCGATATAACCCGTATATATCCGATGCTATCACTCGAGCCAAATCGGGAGAGCTTGGCGATATTTATAGTGTTGAAGCCCATATGAGCCGTCTTGATGATTCTAAATGTAGAGAATGGTTTGGCAGTTTTAAAGGTGGCATGATGTTCTATCTCGGCTGTCATCTCATCGACCTGGTTTTGCAAATTCAAGGACTCCCGGAATCGGTAATTCCTTTCAACACGTCAACGGGAATCGACGGTATAAACACAGAGGATCTTGGCTTTGCCGTTCTTAAATATCCACACGCAGTATCAGTGATACGAATGGGAGGCACAGAAATCAACGGCTTCAATCGCCGTCAGCTCGTCATATGCGGTTCTGACGAAACCTTGGAGATAAGACCTTTAGAAAGCGGTGTGGAAAGCGATAAATATTTTATGCTTTACACAGAAAGACGTTCGTCCCGTAAAGACAATAACAACGGAATACTCCACACACACGAAAAAAGCCAACCCTTCCAAAGATACGAAGCAATGCTCTTTGCCTTTGCTGAAATGGTAAAAGGAGAAAGAAAAAACCCATACACGCTCGATTACGAATTAGATCTATTTAAAACTGTTCTTAAATGCTGTGGCATCAACGAAAGGAGTTAACATATGAAAGCAATACTTGTAAATGAAGATAAAAGCTTGCGTTGGGATAACGTTCCCGATCCGATTATAAAGACAGACGAAGTTTTAGTAAAAATCGAGGCAGCTGCCCTCAACCGTGCCGACCTTATGCAAAGAGAAGGAGATTATCCACCGCCCGCAGGATGCCCGGAATGGATGGGGTTAGAAATTGCGGGTACAGTCATTGAAATTGGCGACGAAGCCAAAGCAAATTCTAATTGGAAGATCGGCGACAAGGTTTGTGCTTTGCTCGGCGGAGGCGGATATGCTGAATACGTCGCTGTCAAATACGATATGCTTATGCCCATACCAAAAAACTGTACTATGGTAGAGGCGGCGGCAATTCCCGAGGCGTTTGCCACGGCATATCTTAATCTCTTTATCGAAGGCGATATAAAAAAAGGCAATACCCTTCTTATGAACGCAGGAGCTTCGGGACTCGCAAGCGTTATAATCCCTATGGCAAAAGCGTTTGGCGTGAGAGTTATAACAACTGTCCGCACCGACGAGATAGCAAAAAAAATTAAACATCTCAACGCCGATAGAGTTGTTGTTACATCCCAAGAAGACGTCTCTATAGTGCTTGAAGAGGAACTTCAAAACGGACGTGGCGTTGACGTCGCCATCGACTGTCTTGGTGGAGAAATTATGGGCAAGTGCATACATTATCTTAATCACGGTGCAAGATGGATTATGATTGCTGCCCTCGCCGGAACAAAGACCGAAATAGATCTTAAAAATATTTACGTAAGAAATGTAAGAATTATCGGAAGCACGCTTCGCTCTCGTTCTCCGAAGGTCAAAGCGGAAATTCTTTCGGGAATAGTTAACAACGTCTATCCAAAAATTGAGTCAGGAGAGATAAAACCTACAATCTATAAAGTTCTGCCGATCACCGAGGCCGAGTCGGCACACGACATCCTTTATCGTGGAGAAAACGTAGGAAAGGTCGTTTTGACGGTATAACGATAAAAAGGCGGATTTAGTGAATAAAAAACCACACCCTATCGCTCTTTTCTTAGGGATTTTTTATCCATAATAAAAGTATAGCACACTATACTTCACTCAAAGTGAAACGTAGTGTGCTTTTCTTATCTACAAAAGGTTAATTATAAAGTTATATTTTTGTCCTTGTGGTTAAAAAATAACTTCTTGTATAATTGGCGTTTGCATAGCTCGGCAATACTATAAAAACTTAATTTTGCGAATAAAAAAAGTCTACTATTTTTCGAAATGCACCCCAAAAGCTAGACACTTTAAGGAAGTACGTTTCATTCATAGTAGACAAATGTGTTTATTTTTTCGGCTAATACTCTTAATTTTGATACAAGTCTCAACCGAAAATATTTTCTTTTATTTCTGACAAAATAGACTTCTCAATATTTATCGTTTTTTTGAAAATCCCTTTAACCGCAAAAGGTGTATAAAAAGAAATCTCTATTCCGTTTTGCATAAAAATATATGTTTTCAAGGCATCGGACACACCGCCTGTCGTCAAACCAATTTGTGTACTGTAAGAAAACAAAGCATATGTAAAGGTTTCGTTTTTTAGCTTAGCAACGACAGTAGCGTATGCTCTATCGACATCCACAACACCATCTCTTGATTGCAGACTGACAAGTTGTTTGGTTTCAGGAATCATAAGCATAGGAATTAAACAACGGTCTTTCTTCAAAATATCGGCAGTAGCTACGATATGATTGTTCAATAAATCAACGATTCTTTCTTGTACGGCGGTATCGAGTTCTGAAAATTTCATAAAGAAAACTCCTTTCTTTTAATAAGTGTATTATACCATATTGTTACATAAACCGCAACCCCTCTTTAAGTTTTTACAAACAAAAAAATATCTCCTAAAGTTTTCGTATAGTCTTGAACTCTTGCGCCACATCACGCCGTGAGACGTGTATGGAATCAATGCAGAGCATTGTATGGAATCCGTTGCAAGACGGTATGGAATCAAGCCACAGAAAATGCACCTTCGGTGATTCCATGCGCCTACGGCGATACCATACACGCTAGCGCGTGATTACATACCAAGCCTGCGGCTTGAATAAAAAAATCTCTAAAACCGCCCCATTTTTATAGGGTGCACTAATGAAAAGTCAAAAATATTATTATATCTAAATCTAAAAAATTATAGAAATCACTTGTAAAATCAATTTTATTAAGTAATAATATAAATAAGTTAAACTAAATCCCCCTAATAAACCTGTAGCAACACGCCGAATATTATCTGATTTTAGAATTTTTAAAAATTGCAGTCCCCAATCAATAGCCATAGGAACTAATAGCAAAAACAAAAGCCACCAAACTATTTCAAAGAAACATAAGCAAATAAGTGCTATGATTTCGCCAAGAATAACCCCTGTGCACCTTGCACAAACAGGAAATTGATAACCCTTAAAAAAGAAACTTCTTTCAGCTATTTGATGACATCCGAGTCTTTTCCCAAACTGCATAAGTTTTATCCAAAATTTCATTGAATTATGCTTTCCATTTTTTTCCGCAACTATTACAAACCCAATAATTTGTATTTATGGTTTCCTTTCCTTTTCCACACGCACCACATAATAATCCTATAGGGCCAAGTAAAATAGCACCACAGCAACCTTTTGATGCACTAAAATCTTTTCCATATGTCGTAACCTCATTGATTATTTGACAGTTGTCTCCACCACAATTAGGACATTTCATAAGTTTTCTCCATTGTTATTTTAATTTATTATAACATATCATTCTGTTTTTTTTCAATAATTTTTAACATATTTTACAAATTTATCCCATCGTGGGAGTGTAAAATATTGTACTTTATTAAGGTTGGTTATTAAAAAAGTCAAACGGCGTTTTTAGGATTTTAGACAACCTAATCACGCCGTTTTTG
>JAZNFL010000033.1:0-4105 GCA_045589135.1 Christensenellaceae bacterium | reverse complement strand
ATTCGTTCCAATGCTCGTTTTCGTCAGCTTCCCAAATAGATCCGTGAGCGTGTTCGTGCGTAGGAACTTCTTCCCAAATTGCATAGATATAAGTTTCTTCTGTAATGGTAATCTTGTCGTTCGGTTGCTTTTGTTCGCCGTTTACATTGCCTATAGCCCAAGCTTTAAATTGCATGCCTTCGGGGGCTGTATACGTACAAGCTTCGAGAGCAAATTGTTCTCCTGCCGTAATTACGTCGCCAACCATAGTTCCTGAACCACCGTTTGCATCGTACGAAACGATGTATTCAGGGATAGGAGCTTCCCCCCAAGTTACGACAAACGCCTGACTTTGTGCAATATCAAACCTATAATTAGGTTGCCCGTTTGACATTATATAACGCATATCTGCACATACTTTATAGGTTAAAGATTTTTCCGTATCGGCCGAGACAGACCAAGAATTACCCGTTGTTTCTGCAATGGCGCTCCAATCTTCTCCGTCAAAGCACAAAATTCTATATCTCGTTACGTCAAAGTTGGTTTTCCAATTGAAAGTATAAGTAGCACCTATTAAAACTTTTGCACCATGTGGTTGTTCTTCGAATTGACAATCTACCCAGTTGACGACAAAAATTTCACTTTTTGCAACGGCAACACCTTCTCTAAACGCATAAATTCTTAAAACTTCTGAAGATTGATTTGAACTTGAAAATCCAACGGCAACAATCCTTCCTTCCGACCTGATATCATCAATACCATTACTGCTATCAAACGACTCCCACTCATCTTCTTTAGAATCATATCTTAATACGTTTACGCTATCGAATTGAATATTAGAATCGACAACGAATTGCGCGGTAAATACAGCATCGGTTGCCGTTGTTCCACCAATTGGTTGAGTTGTAAAACCTTGTGCAACGGGAGTAGAAACACCTTGCCAAATTGCAAATACCGTTGTATTATCTTTGATGGTTATTTTATCCCCAGGCATCATTAGTTGACCGGAAACGCTCCAAGAAGAAAATTTATAATTAGTAATCGGAGTAAACTCGCAAGCCGGCAATTCGTATTCTTCACCTTCATTAACAGAAACAGTTTCCATTATGCCTGTTCCGTGAATACCCGAACCAAAATAAACGTTATAAGTTTTAACTGCTTCTTTTTCGAAAGTATAAGTAACGGTAACTTCTTTAGACGTTCCTTCTACTTGCGCATTATTTGCGTTGACGGTTGCAGTTAAATTAGCAATGTCAAAAGAGTATCCTTCTTGCGCTACTAATTTAATAGAAACCGTATAATCTTCGTCTTTATTAAAAGTTGCGTTTTTTACTTCTAAGTCTCCCGAAACGCTTCCACTCCACTTAATACCGTTTTGTGTAGTAGAATTGTTTTCGTATGCATGATAAAATCTTGGATCTAAATTAGCTTTGGCGTAACTTGGAGAATTGCTTTCTTTTGGAGTTGTTACACCAAGTTGAATATTCTCAATAGTTTCGTCAACCGTCGTCCAAGTAATCGTCCAAGGCTCACTGTAAATAAAACCCGCATCTCCATAATCGGCAAGCAAACGGAAAGTTATCGTTTTGTCCTTGTAAGGAGAAACGACGTTAGTTGCAGGACCAAATAATGCCCAAGATTCGTCTTGTTGTTTGTATTGTAAAATAACGCTTTCCAACGACTCTGCGTTTTCGGGTTCTTTTATTTCGTACCAATAATGATATTCGGTATAGTTTTCGAAGGTGCGAGATTCCGGTTGTTGAGAAAAATAGTATTCGTCGTCACCGACAAAGTTTATGACAACTTCTACTTGATTTGCCAACGTGCTCCAATTGTTTTCGAAGAAATTTCCTCTATATTTACAATCTGCACAAAGCCCATTGTCCGAAGCAAATCTTAATTGGTCGTCAAACTTATACCCGTCTTTTAAAGTTATGGTTGTAACTGCAGAATAATTTTTGCCAACTTCTATACTTTCGTCTCCGACAAGAGCGTCTCCGCTTTTGTTAAGACCTTTATAAATGGTAAAATTAACACCGCTCGTCGACGTTATACCGTCTACGTTAGCTATTGCAACGTCTGCGATATATTCGCCCTGTTTTGTTCCGATAGTCAATTCCGGATTGTTAATTTCTATATTAGAAACCTTGTAATTTCTATCGAATTCGGCATACGTCCATCTGTCAACTATAACAGTATAACCGTCAAACACAGTGTCTTGCGTTACCTTTGTGTCCGTATTGGCGATATACCAACCGTCAAACACAAAATCCAAAGTATCCGTTCTGTACAATTGCGGAATAGGAACTGATAATTTTTTTTCGTTGGTCAACATAACAGGATAGTTATTATGTGAACCGGTTGCTTCGAAATACACGTCGAACGGTTCTTTAATAGCAAAATCAACTTTATTGTCTACTCCGGACGCATTTGCCGTCAAAGAAACTAAAGGAAGAATTGCAAATACCGTTGCGAGTACGAGCAAGTAGCTTATAATTAAATTTTTTGTTTTATTTTTCATAATAAATCTCCTCTCGGATGGATTTAATTTTTTTTGCCGTCTTTATAAATTTATTAGACCTTTTTTAAAACGAAAATCGTACCGGACGAAATTTCTACTTGAAGAGAATCTTCGACTATGCTCATAACTGTACGTTGCTCGTTGACAGTAGCCACGATATATTTATCGTCTTGTATCCAATTGCCCGTTGATGAATCACCAAATACGGTAACAGAAAAGGACGTATCCGAGTTGAGAGTAATAACCATATCGTTAGCAGTGTAATTGCAACCGCGGTCGGTTACGTGAATACGGGTATGCACGTCGGACGTAGAGTCTATAACTTCGTACAACTTGTAAGTCCCAACGAAATTATCGAGCGTCAAAGTTACGCCCCTACGCAAGAAGCGAACGCTTACACCGTCAGACTCCAAAACGACGTGGTTTTTGTCTTCCATCGTAAAGTCGTAAACAAAGCTGTCGTCTCCGTTGATAGCAGTAACTCTGTATTTGCCGTTTTCGTACTTCCAAGTCCCTTCGGCAACGGTTACTTCATCCGGTTCTTTTACTACTGCTTTAAAAGATTTATCCGATTTAAATTCTAACGTAAAATCTTCTTCGGCAATATTTGTTCCTTGATCACCGACGTGGTATCTTACGACGGGTTGGTTTTCGTCCATAGGAATAAATATTTGTTCGTGCAAGACGTATTCGCCCACGATGTCGTTACTTCCTTTTTGGTTACCATTAAACAAATCTTGCAATCCTTCGCATGCACTAAGCATACATACGCTTGCGGCTACTATGCACACAACTATCAAAGCCGATAATTTTTTCATTAATTTTTTCTCCTTAAAATGTTTTTTATTTAAATTTCGCCTATATAAAGCGATTTTTACGCCGATTTTTTATTGCTATTTATTCGGTTTTTTCTTTAGGTTCGTCGGTTTTCTTGCCACCTATAACGCCTTTCTTTTTGAGAACAAAGAACAAACCTACTCCCACACCTGCAACGACTACCACGATGGCGATAACGATGCCGACGCTTGAACCATTACCGTTTCCACCCTTGACAATTTGGCAATCGCAAACGTCGCATTTGCCGTCTTCGTTTACGTCCGTATGAGCTGTCTTTTCAAGCTGCTGTCCTGCACATCTCGTACATTCTTTGAAGTGGTATTCTCCATCGGTTGACCATGCTGTACTCGGATTGTGACCGAGTGCGTTAAGGATACCCCAAGTTTCAATATTTTCTATTTCGGTATTGCCCTGTGCATCCTCGTAATTCTTCCCGCATTCGCAATGGTAATATGCGCTCTTGCCTGCGGTGGTGCAATCCGGCTCATCTTCGGGAACAAGTGTGGGATTACATACGTGAGGAACGGTATCAACCTCAAATTCAACGGTAATGGTTGCGCTAGCTGCTACATCGTTAAATGTGTAGGTAGATACTGCGCCTACGCTTGCTCCGTTGACCTTAACGTCCTTGATGTGATAACCGCTATTAGCCGTAATCGTGAAGGTCTTATCTTCACCCTCTGCTACGGTAACTTCGCCCGAGGGAGAAATCGTGCCGTTAGCACCTGCGGTTGCGGTGATAGTGTAATTTGTTATGGGAATTTCCTT
>JAZNFL010000032.1:0-1784 GCA_045589135.1 Christensenellaceae bacterium | reverse complement strand
CGAGAGAACGTATTCGTCAAATAGAGGCAAAGGCATTAAGAAAACTTCGCCATCCATCGAGAAGTAAAAGACTTAGAGGATTTTTAGAGTAAAATATGACGAAACGTTTAAAAATCCTTTCTTCACTTATAACGCCTTGCGTAAAGTTTGCGGACGTTGGGTGTGATCACGGCTTAATCGCTCAAAGAGTTTTAAAAGAAAAATTGGCAAAACAAGTCGTAATATCCGATATATCGCAAAAAAGTTTACAAAAGGCTGTAAAGCTACTTTCTAAGTTCGATAAATCTATCGTTACGGCGATCGTATCCGACGGTTTTAAAAATTTACCTAAAGACGTCGACCAAGCAATAATTGCCGGAATGGGCGGGGAAGAGATAGTGGGTATTTTAAAAGATGCAGACGTTTTGCCTTTTAAACTTATTCTCCAACCGATGAAGAATCCCGAAAAAGTTCGAGAAGCAGTATTGTCTCTGGGATACAAAATAGAAAAAGACTTCGTTTTTTTCGATTCTAAATTTTATTTCGTAATAGTTGCCACCCGTGGACAAGACTCTTACACTGTAGAAGAGATTGCGTACGGAAGAGATAATTTAAAGTTTGGCGGAGAAGATTTTATTTCTTATCTTAAAAACGAAATAGAAAAGACTGCTATCGTATTGGCAAAAACAGATTTATCCGACGACGTAAAGAAAGTTTTATCCAATAAGCTTACGGAGTTAAATAACGTATATGAAGCAACAAGAAATTTATAATATTTTAAACGAATTAGCACCATTTTCGGACAGTGTAAACTTTGGAAGAGAAATAGGTTTGGAAGACAACAGTGGAATCATTGTAGAAACCCAAGAGGAGATCGATTCGGTTTTAGTTACTATGGATTTAACGGAAGACAGTTTAGCGCAAGCTATATCTCTTGGCGTTAAACTTATAATAACCCATCATCCGGTTATTTTTCGACCAATTAAAAAAATTCAAGGAAAGCTTGCAAAGTTAATAAAAAACGGCATAGGCGTTATATCCATGCACCTCAATCTCGACGTAAACGAAAACGGAACGGATTATTGGCTTTATAAAGGGCTCGGAGGAAAGGAGTCGGAGATACTTCAACCTTTTGGAAATGCCGGTTACGGAAGACTATTTTGCATCCAACCCATAACGTTGGAAGACTTTGCTAAAAACGCTTCTAAAGTATTAAAAACTGATAGAATTATAACGTACGGTAATCCTAAAAGAGTAATAAACAAGGTTGCAAGTTTTTGTGGCGCAGGCTTGGACGTTGGAGAAATTTACGCATCTAAAGACGCAGACGTCTTGGTTTCTGCCGACGTAAAGCACCACGTTATAACGGAGGCGGTAGACTGTGGTAAAGCTCTCGTCGTTTTAACACATTACGCAAGCGAAAATTACGGACTTAAAAAATTTGCGGAAATATTAAGTCAAAAATTAAGTATAAAAGTATATTTTTACGAAGACGAAAAGTTTTTGTAAAACTTGATAAGGAGATAATATTATGGCTAACGTTGAAAAAATCATTCAGTACCAAATAATCGACGGCGAACTTAAAAAAATCGAAAACGATCTTGCGTCGAGCGAAGAAAAAAAGAAAGCGTCGCAAGCAAAGAAGTTTCTTGACGGAGTTTCGGTAAAGCATAAAGAAATCGACGATAAAGCTGCTCAGCTTTTGCAAAATTTTACTAAGCAAGAAGAATTATCTGCAAAAATAGCAGAGACTATTACAGAATTTTCTTCCGTAGTAGAGTCTTGCGAAGACGAAAAAGAAATAG
>JAZNFL010000031.1:0-3755 GCA_045589135.1 Christensenellaceae bacterium | reverse complement strand
AAATTAATTAGCGGTTTTTGTTTCGTCGTACCCAAAGAAGAAGGAATTATACCTATTCCGGGGGTAGAGTTCGACGGAGATATTACCGTTAGCGGAGAAGTAGAAATCGTAGGCAAAGACGTTTACGTAGACGCCGAGATTTCTTACGGGCTTAAAGGCGAATGTTCAAGATGCGGAAGGGAGGCGACGGATAGAGTCGTTCAACCTATAAACGTAAAGTTCGTTTTAAGCAATCCTCAAGAAGACGATTATTGTTATAACAGTGGTCTTGTGGATTTATCCGTGCCTGTTAGAGAGTTTCTTTTGGCAGGGTTTCCTTACGTTTTATTATGTAAAGAAGACTGCAAGGGTTTATGTCCCGTTTGCGGGCAAAACCTAAACGAAGATAAATGTAATTGCGAAAGGTAGAAATTATTGCGTTAGCAATCAAATATTATTAAGAGAGGTGTACGATGGCAGTTCCAAAGGGAAAAGTCTCCAAATCGAGAGGAGCAAAAAGATTTGCAAGTAACTATAAAGCAAAAGTTCCTACGCTCGTAGAATGTCCGCAATGCCACGAATTAAAGCAAACTCATAGAGTTTGTGCTAAGTGCGGTTACTACGACGGAGTAGAAGTAGTTGCAAAAAAAGAGAAACAAGCTGACTAATAACATAAACCCAAAGGCGTTAGGTCGCTCTGGGGGAGGATTAATTCAAAATATTGGATTGTCGGATTAGTGAGGCGAGCTACGTTGTAGTTCGCCTTTTAAGCGTATCGTAAAAAACAAAAGATTATTTTTGCTTGGAGAAAAGTTATGCGTCTTGGATGGAACGAAATAAAAGACAGGGCAATAGAGTTCGTCAAAAAGTGGAAGACTGTAAAAAGTCAAGACTGTGCCGTTTTTACGGACGATTTTTTTGGTGTTTTCGACGTAAGTCCGTGGAAGGTTGATACCTTTGATAAGTGTTATTTAAAAAACGGCGGTAAAGATGCAAGCCTTTTGTTGTGGCAAGGTGTCGTTGCAATAAGCGTAGTAAAAAAAGGCGAAGATAAAAATAAGGCTTACCAACAAGCACGACAAGCGTTAGATGATGCAGAAAGTAAACATGGCAATACCAAAATAATAGTAAGCGATTTGCAGTCGATTAGTCTTTACGATGGAGAAAAAACGGTTATTGACGTAAGCATAGAGGATTTTTATAAAGAAGTCGCTCATTTTGGCTTTTTGGTAGGATATAAAGTCGGCGAAGAATTAAAAACCACAAACGTAGACAAAACGGCTTTCGATGCAATGAGCGCCATTGCCGATAAACTTAAAGAAGAATGTTTTGATAAAGACGGATTAGAAGTCTTTTTGTTAAGACTTACCTTTTGTGCTTTTGCTCAAGATACGGCAGTTTTCGAAAAAGCAAGCTTTTACAGTTTTGTAAAAAAAGCAAAAGAAGAAGGTCAGGCACATAAGAGATTTAATCAATTATTTAATAGGTTAGGAAGTAAAGAAGGAATACAAGGCGACGAATTTGGAATAAATAAAGCGTTTCCTTACGTCGGCGGGGAGTTGTTTTCTTTAAAAGAAGAAGTAAAAGAGATTTCAGACGAATGTTTGGAGCTTATTTTAAAAGCCTTAGAAATAGATTGGAAAAACATAACGCCGGAAATTTTCGGGGCGATGTTACAAAGCGTAATGGACCGAAAAGAAAGAAGGGCGACGGGTGCTTTTTATACTTCGGAAGAAAATATTTTAAAGACTATAAAGCCGTTGTTTTTAGACGAATTAGAAAGAGAACTCGAAGGGTTGACGACGGATATAGAACTCAAAAACTTTCACGATAAGTTGTTGAGGTTAAAATTTTTAGACCCTGCGTGCGGTTGTGGGAATTTTTTAGTCGTAGCCTATAGAGAATTAAGAAATATAGAAAAAAAGGTAATAGATAAATTATACGCAAAGCAAACCGTGTTGGACGTAACGCATTTGTTTAAGGTAAACGTCGGACAGTTTTACGGTATAGAACTACTTAAATTCCCCGCTCTTATAGCACAAGTTACCTTGTGGCTTGCAGACCATCAATCCAACATAAAGGTCGGAGAAGAATACGGAAGTTATTACGTAAGATTGCCAATAAAAAACCAAGAAAACATCGTGGTCGGCAACGCATTGACTATGGATTGGAACTCCGTAGTCGACAAAAAAGAAATAGATTACGTTTTTGGTAATCCTCCGTTTATCGGAGCAAAGCTCATGACGAGAGAACAGTATTCGGACTTGGTAATTGCGTCTAAAGGTTGCGGAGATACCGGTGTTTTGGATTACGTAAGCGGTTGGTATTTTAAGTGTGCCGAATACGTCAAGGATACTCAGGCGGAGTGTTCTTTGGTTTCTACAAACAGCATAACTCAAGGAGAACAAGCGACGGCGCTATGGAAACCTTTAATGATGGATTACGGCATGCGTATAAACTTTGCGCATAGGACGTTTAAGTGGAGTAGCGGAGTTGGTCAATCTGCAGGAGTATACTGCGTTATTGTTGGTTTTGGAGCAAACGGCAAGCGCAATAAAGTTATTTTCGATTACACCGTAGACAAAGAAGGAGGAACGGTTTCGGAGGTTTCCAGAATCAATCAATATCTTCTTGATGCACGTACGGTATTCGTAGAAAAAAGAAATTCTCCGGTGTCTAAGGTTACCCCTATAAGTAAAGGTTGTCAACCGACCGATGGCGGAAACTTAATATTGTCCTTGCAAGAAAAACAAGATTTAATTTTAGAATATCCAACTTTAAGCCCATACGTAAAACGTTTACTTGGAGCAGAAGAGTTTTTACAGGCAAAGCAGAGATTTTGTTTGTGGCTGGTGGATGCAAACGAAGAGATTTTACAACTTTTACCCGTAAAAGAAAGGGTAGAAAGGGTAAGACAAGCAAGACTTGCTTCTTCCGCAGAGGGGACTAAAAGATTGGCGGATACACCCCATTTGTTTAGAGAAACCTACAATTATTCTTCGTACGTGGTAATTCCAAGCGTTTCTACAGAAAAAAGGAGATACGTACCTATTGGATTTTTTGGCGATGATACTATTTCGACAAACGCAAACTTAATAATACCAAACGCAACCTTATACGATTTTGCAATACTTTCTTCTGCAATGCATATGGCTTGGATGGGTTGTGTGTGTGGTAGATTAAAAAGCGATTACAGGTATTCGGCTAAGATAGTTTACAACAATTTTGTTTGGCCTAAGGCGACGGAAGAACAAAAGCAAGAACTTTCTTGTTTGGCGCAAAACCTTTTGGACGTAAGAAGCAAATATCAGGACAAATCTTTAACGCAATTATACGACGTTTTAAAGATGCCCAAAGATTTAATGGAAGCACATTTAAAGATAGACAGATACGTCGATAAGTTATATAACAGATATTTTTCTTGCGATAACGAAAGGGTAACCTATCTTTTGGATTTATACGAACAAACTACCGGTTGCGACCAAATTTCTATAGAAGATATTTAATATAAATAAGGCTCGGTCGTAAGGCCGTGCAGAATAAAAACTAAAAGACTTAACTAAAACTTTAAAGCGATGTGCTCCGGGTTAAAAGTTAAGTCTTTTTTGTTGGGTTTTATATAAACACATAAAAGATATATTTTTTAAAGTGTAAGTTTTTTGTTTGGTTTTTATGCCGTTTGGTCTGTTTAAAATAAAACGTCAATAGCGTTACGCTTAAAAGTGCTGTTACGATAAAGCTCCTAATTAAATAATAGGCTAAGCGTTTAACAAAAC
>JAZNFL010000030.1:0-5207 GCA_045589135.1 Christensenellaceae bacterium | reverse complement strand
ACCGGCTGTATTTATGGCTTTTTGCAATTTTTACAAGATCCAATAATATATCAACCTATGCAATTTTTCCTCGATTACCCTATTGCCTTTGGCGGAATAGGACTTGCCGGGATATTCTCTCAAAGCAAAATATTTAAGGACAAAGATTGGTTAAAGTTTTTGTTGGGCGGAATTATCGCAGGCACGTTAAGATATTTTAGCCACGTTTTAAGCGGAATATTCGTATTTGGTTCTTACGGAGCAGATTTTGGCTTTGGCGCAGTTGCATGGGGATTTATATACAATACCTTCGTTTTTGCAGACGTTGCAATAGTTCTTATTATAGGCACTATTTTAACGTTTAACAAAAGCGTTCTTAAAATTATTAAACAATAAACCCTTAAAATAAACCTTTATAAAATATAATATGGTTTATTTTGCTTAAAAAAAGCAAAAAAATAGTCACATATTCATTCTTTTGGCGCAAAAGCACAGTTTTTGTTTGACTTTTTTATCGTAATAAAGTATTATTATAGTATCAATTAAATAGAGGTAATATACAAATGGTTAAAAAAATTTGCAGAAACGTGTTTAATACAGAAACTGCAGAACTCGTAAAAAAATTTACCGTTGGCAACTACGGAGATCCTAACGGTTACGAAGAATGTCTTTATCGTTCAGAAACGGGTTCTTATTTCGTTTACGTAAACGGAGGAGAAGCTTCTAAGTATCCTCAAGAAGACATCGTAAGACTTGCTAAAAACAAGGTAGAAGAATGGCTTGCAGAAAGACAATAAGCCAAGAGCAAAAGATAGCGACTATATAAACTTTTGCCAAAGTTTTTATATTGGGATTGACCTTTTTGGTCAATCCCTTTTAATTTTCTTTGCCGATCTTTTAATTACCCTTTAAAATTAGTCACATTGTATCTCGTAATTAATTTAAAGGTTTATAAACTTTTCGATATTAGTCTTTTTACTGCTTTTGCTATGCCAATAAAGAACAAGGTAATCACCTTGCAAACATATCGTAAAAATCCGTATTGCCCGTATCTACCCCATTCAAAATTTACCAATAGCACGTTGTGACACGATTAAATCTTCTACAAAACCAATAAAAAACCGTACTTAAAGGAGCAAAACGCAACTTTAAATACGGCATAATTTATCTATAAAACTTAAATTTTATTATCCCTAAACTTTAAAAGATTTTAAAAGGTGTCTTTGCAAAAAAGTTAAATCCAGCGACCACTCGTTTACAAGATTTCTTCTTGCGTGGTCTTTGTTTGCCTCTCCAACGTGGTGGAGATAATCGGTGTAAGAACAGCCGTTGACCTTCATAAACCAACTGCAAGCTTCCTTTTCTCTCCCCATAAGAGTCGTCCTTCCTAAATGCACGCACTCGTGACAGCTATGGCATAAAGCTACTACGTCCGTCAGTTTTTGCACGGCTTTTTGTTCGTCGTAAAGCCACCTTTCGTGCGCTTCTAATCTCTTGACCTTTCTTCCGCACGTCATACATCTTCCTTCTGCCCTTGCGTATGCGTCTTTTCTGACGATATCCCAATCGGAAGGTTTAAGCAAACTCCTTAAATTAGAATACCAACAACTGTTAGGCACGAGTTCTACTTTTAATTTGAAATCTTTTTTACTTTTGTTTTCCATACTTGTATTATACTTCTACAGAATAAATTTTTCAAGCAAATTGCCGATTAATTTTTTTGCGATAATTAAAAAAAAATGTAAATGCTCTACTTATTATAAAAGAGCACCACCAACGCATAGAGCTTTAAAATTTTTAACACATTGTTAATTATCAAAGCACTACCAACGCAAAGAATTAAAAATTTTAATACTTTGCCACGCAGTAATTTAACCTATACCCAAGCTTCTTTTTATAGCGAACAAATATTGTTTTGTCTCAACAAAAGCATATATTGCGTCAACAAGCCCAAATTTGTTGCCGTGCACGTTTTTAATAAACCGTAAAACGCACAAAAGCCAACGCAATTAGCCACATAATTTAACCGTCGTAAAACCTTTCGTAAATGTTTTTAGAAGTGAGAATTTTGTACACTTTATCGACGCCGTATTGCTTAATTACGACACCTTCGTGAGAAACGATTGTCACTTCGTATAAAAAGCATTCGTCAAGTTTGTTTACTAGTTCTTTTACCGTGATGTTTTTGCCTACGGCAATTTTTTTAATCTCCATACCACGGGCTATATTTTTTAAAGAATAACGAGAATATATCCTTACGTACTTTCCGCTATCGCCAAAAGAGGTCGCCCCCATAAGCATAAACACACCAAAAAACGCCAACGTATAATTTGGCTTATAAGCACAGGTTATAAAAAAGGCAATAAGCACGACGGCGGAAGCCATAACTCCTAAAACCCTGCTTATTAAAAGTGCCGTCTTTCTTTTTAAAAAAAGCGAAAGCGTCGCAAGGAGCACTCTGCCACCATCCAAAGGATAAGACGGAATAAAATTAATAACCGCAAGAGAAAAGTTAGCAAATGTAGCTAGTTCCGTAAATGCGTACGTCTCCGGAAACAACCACCAAGTCGCCGTAAAAAACACTGCTATGGCTAAATTTGTCAAAGGTCCGGCAACAGCAACGGAAATCTCGTCTTTATACTTTAAGTCGTTTACGTCCCCGCTTATTATTGCTCCGTACGGCATAAGCGTTATTTTGTCAAGCCTATACCCAAGCCTTTCGGACGCAAATCTATGCCCAAGTTCGTGCACGAGTGCCGTAAACGTAAACGTCAAAAAAACGAATATTCTTCCTATACAAGCAAAATACATAGCAAAAGCAAAAAACAACGGATGCACTGCCACCTTTAATCCTTCTTGTTTTTTACCACCTATAACAACTGTAAAACAGGCAAATAATTTGCCTGTTTTACGATAAACGTTTTTTATAAAACTAACCAATCCGTTTAAAACCCACACTGTTTTTAATCAACTAAATCACTTTTCCCACTCTACTACGCCACCGCTGACAACGTAATCGGTCAAAACTTCTCCTTCGTCGTAAAACGTCATACTGACAGGGGTTTTTCCATCGGTATAACACACGGGGGTGGAATTAAAGACGGATTCTCCTATAGAATAATAGACGGAGTTTACCCCACTAATTACACTGGTAAAAGTTTCGCTATGACGTATTATTACTTGATAGGTCGAATCTTCGTTAGTGGTAATTTTTTCTATAACGCCTTGACACGGAGAATAAACCGCGCCTACCTTATTAAACGTCATAACGCCTTCTTCGTTTGCCGTGGCGTCTTCCGTAGGAGCGTAAACGGTAAAGTCGTCGTAATTTAATACTTCTTGCTCTCCCCCGAACACCCCTTTCAAAGCGACGTTCATACCGCTGTTTTCCCAAAAGATATTGGTCAAAAGTATCGTTACAGCCAAAACGAATATTACGGCTACTTGCACCGAAACTACGTCTACTTTAAATTCTCTTTTAAAAACTAATCCGTCTTTTGGCTTTTGCTTTTTTTCTTTAATTTTTGCAATTTTTGGATTGTTTTTTTCTTCTTTACCAAGAACGTCGTTTGTCTTTTTGACAGCTTTGCTTTTAAGCTTTGTGTTTTTAAAAAGACTTTTTTTAGGTTTTTTTAATATCTCGCAAGAAGAAATTTGCATATCTAACATTTCTCTATAGAGTTTTTCGTTTTCCATAATTATCCCTCCGTGGCTATTCGTCTATTTTACCATATGCAGACGATTTAATTATTAGAACTTCCTTTTAGTTGACAGTTAAACGTTTTTGTGATAACATTTTTATAGAGGTCAATTATGGAATACACTAATAAAGAACTTTTAAAAAAGATAGAAACCGGTAGTGCCGACGTAATGGATTGCACGACTTCCGCCAATCCTACCACCGTCAAAAAGGTCAAAAAAAAGAATCCTAACGAGGATTTTAAAAGAAAATATTTCGACTATTACGACGACGTAAAGACGAACATTAAGGAGGATTGGTAATGATTAAACATATCGTTTGTTTTAAACTTAAAGATAATTCGGAAGAAAACTTGCAAAAGGCAAAAGACATCTTACTTTCGATGAGAGAACACGTTTCTTTGCTTTGGGGAATAGAAGTAGGCACGGATTTTTTACATTCTGACCGCTCTTTCGATCTCGTTTTGCAAGTCGTATTAGAAAGTAAAGAAAAATTAGCACTCTATCAAAATGACGAATACCATTGCAACGTGGTTAAAAAATTCTTCGAAGAAAACGCAGAAAAATCCGTCTGCATAGACTACGAACTCGAAAGCAGATTTTAATTTTATAACGCAATTTATAAAGGGGCTTGCCATGTGTTAGCTTTAAATCCTTTGTTATTTTGACTTTTAAGGGCGAAAGTTTACCTATAACTTTCGCCCTTTTTTATTTTTGTTTTTTATGTAAATCTATTATAGATCTTACACTTTTTAAATATAATTTTATACTGTAAAATAATTGATATTTACAAAATAAAATGTTATAATGTTAATTGTTATCGAGGTGTAGCGCAGTTGGTAGCGCGCATGGTTCGGGACCATGAGGTCGTGGGTTCAAGTCCCGTCACCTCGACCAAAAAAGGGCTATAAAAAAGATATAGCCACGAAAAGCCTTGATTTTTCAAGGCTTTTTTTGTTTTTCTGCCCTTTTCTTGCATAGTCACGAGAAAAAGATATTGAACCCTTACAGGATTTAAACTCCCCGAAATTGAATACTACTCTTTTGTGCATAGTGAAAACCTATGCACTTTTTTGTTAAAAATTGTTGACATTTTCCTCCTTATATGATATCATAGTATCAAGATATTATGATATCAAAATGGAGGTGGGATTGTGAATAAATCAGAAATCCCGACAAAGCAAAAAATTCCGATACCGCTACGATTATCGCCTGAACTTTACGATAAATTAGTGGAAACTGTTCAAAAGAAAAAGAAGGACGAGCGTGGATATAGTATCAATCAGTATATAACTGAAATTCTTGAGGGTGAATTAAAGGAGAAAACCTATGGCAAAGAACATAAGTGAAACAAAAACGGAAAATATATTCCGTGATTTTTATGGCGCTACAACTTTTATAGAAAAATCCGCAATCCCTGTTGAATATGGCTTTAAGAGTAAAAAAGGCACGGATTATAAGGGGTATCCTGACTTTTTTATAGATAGGGGGTTATATGCTATAATTGTAGAAGCAAAAGCTATCGATCA
>JAZNFL010000029.1:0-1571 GCA_045589135.1 Christensenellaceae bacterium | reverse complement strand
AAGCCTTTTTATTCTGTTTCTTATATGAGCCTTTCCGTGTTTTTTACTGATAGACCAACCGACTTTTATACTGTCTTTTTTTACGTAGAACATTATAAAACTCGAAGTATATACTTTTTTTCCTTTTTTAAAAAGAAGATCGAAATCACTCTGTTTTTTTAGTCTGTATTCCAAATTAAACCTTTACTTATGCAGTGAGTTTTTTACGACCTCTTGCTCTTCTTCTCTTTAAAACGTTTCTGCCTGATTTGCTAGCCATTCTCTTTCTGAAGCCGTGTACTTTGCTTCTTTGTCTTTTTTTAGGTTGATAAGTTCTTTTCATTTTTTATTTCTCCTTATATTAAATGCTTATAGCATTATAACTTTTTTTATCTTTATTGTCAATCAAATTAGCCGTTAATTCTTATAGGTAATACCATATAAAGGTAATCTTCTCCAGAAACAGGCTTAATTATGAGCGGTGCTATCGAAGAATTGAAGTTTAAATTTAATACGTCTTCCGAAAGAACGTTGATACATTCTAACAAATATTTAGAGTTAAACGCTATCAATAAATCTTGTCCTTCGGTAACGATAGGAATATTTTCGTTTACGTTTCCGACTTCTGAATTAGCCGTTACGTTTACGTATCCTTCTTTTATATCCATCTTTATTAAATTTTTAGAATCTCTTGCAACAATAGAAGCTCTTTCTAAACTGTCTTTTAAGCTCTTGCTGTCGATTTTAACGTTAGTAGAATAAGATTGAGGAATAATTTGCTTATAGTTTATAAATTCTCCTTCTAAAAGTCTTGTGGTAAGAATTGTGTTTTCTACTTCTACCATCAACTTTTTATCCTGTATAACTACCGTTATAAATTCTTCTTCTTTTTCTATAAGCTTTGTTATTTCTAATAATGCTCTGGAAGGAACGATAACTTTTACCGGAGCAGAAACCTCTTTAACTTCTTTTTTTACTATTGCCAAACGGAATCCGTCCAAAGCAGTACAAACGATTTTATCATCTTCCGATTCTATTAAGCAACCTCTAAGTATTGGTCTAGAAAAATCTTGAGAACAAGCAAAAGCCGTGTTCGTTACCATTTCTTTAAAGTCTTTTTGACTCATAGTAAAACTGGAAACTCTCGATTCTTTATCTATTAAAGGGAATTCTTCGGTATTTAAGCATTGTACGACGGTATCCGCTTGTGCATAAGAAATTTTAAGTTTGTTTCCATCTACGGTAGAAAGATCAACTTGTTCGTCTTCGTTTATCTTTTTTATAAATTCTGAAAAAAGTTTACCCGGAACGACAACTTCTCCTTCCATAAAAGTTTCCGAAACAATAGTTTTTTCTATAGCTATTTCCATATCGGTAGCCGTTAAAGTAAGAGTGTCCCCTACGACGCAAAGTTTTATACCTTCTAAAACAGGATTTGTAGTTTTACTGCTTACTGCTTTAACTACCTTGCTTACTGCATTTATAAGATCAGAACATTTGACGATAACCTTCATTTAAAAACCTCCTCGTTTTTTGCCACCTTTAAAAAGATAGATACTATATATTTTATAATAAAGAAGTAGTATTAGTAG
>JAZNFL010000028.1:0-3793 GCA_045589135.1 Christensenellaceae bacterium | reverse complement strand
GGGAGAAAAGCCCTTTAACAAAAATCAACAATCCGATAAACAAGGATTTAAAAAGTCTGCACCTCAAGGTCAAGCCGGCAATAAGCCTACTTTAAACAAGCCGTTTAAACAACAACCACAAGTAGAAGTTGCGTTTGTTCCTAAGGATTCAGGAAAGAATTACGGAAATAAAAAGAAATCTTCCGATAAAAATTACGAAGATAAAAAGTCAATTAACAAAAAATCTCTCATTAAAACTCAAGTTTCTGTTGACGATTTCGACGAAGATAAGACCGGATATAGAAAGCTTAGAGTTAAAAAGCAAAAGAGAGATGAAGATAAACAACAAATCAAGATAGAAAAAGCAGTTATTACTAAAGAAATTATCCCTATTAAAGAACTTTCAGAAAAACTTGGTATAACCGCTATAGAAATAACCAAGAGATTGTTTAAAGAAGGCATAATGAAGACGATAAACGACTCGGTAGATTACGACACCGCAGGTTTTATCGCTGCCGATTTAAATATCGAACTCGAACTTAAAGTGGCTAAGTCCGCAGAAGAAGTTCTCAACGAAGAATTCAGTATAGAAAACGACAACGAAACCGATCTCGTCAAGAGAGCACCGGTCGTTACCGTTATGGGACACGTTGACCATGGTAAGACGTCTATTCTTGACAGAATAAGAAATTCTAACGTAACCGACGGCGAAGCCGGTGGTATAACTCAACACATCGGTGCTTATTCTGTAACTGTAAACGGAAATATGGTTACCTTCTTGGATACACCTGGACACGAAGCGTTTACTTCGATGAGAATGCGTGGAGCACAAATTACCGACGTTGCAGTATTAGTAGTTGCGGCAGATGACGGCGTAATGCCACAAACGATAGAAGCCATTAACCACGCTAAAGCTGCAAACGTTTCTATAATAATTGCAGCAAATAAAATCGATAAACCTACGGCAAATCTCGATAGAGTTCGTCAAGAACTTGCCGATCAAGAAATTTTGGTAGAAGAATGGGGCGGAGACGTTGCTTTTTGTCCTGTTTCTGCTAAAACCGGAGAAGGTATGGATAACCTTTTAGAAACCATACTTTTAGTTGCCGAACTTAAAGAACTTAAAGCTAATCCAAATAGAAAGGCTAAAGGTTCTATAATAGAAGCAAAACTCGACAAAGGAAAAGGTCCTGTTGCCACCGTACTCGTACAAAATGGTACGTTGCGTCAAGGAGATAACGTCGTTGCAGGTACGGTAGTAGGTAGAATCCGTGCAATGATGGACGATAAAGGCAGAAACGTAAAAGAAGCAGGTCCTTCTACGGCAGTATCAATTTTAGGTTTAGAGTCTGTTCCTAATGCGGGAGATTCTATATTTGCCGTTGACCAAGATAAGCTTTCTAAACTCGTAGCAGAAGAAAGAAAGAATAAAGAAAGAGAAGAACAACTTAAACAGGCTCAAAAAGTAAGTCTTGACGACTTATTTAATAAGATTTCGGAAGGAAACCTTAAAAATCTTAACATTATAATTAAAGCGGACGTTCAAGGTTCGGTAGAAGCCGTTAAGCAATCTCTCGTTAAGCTCACCAACGAAGAAGTAAAAGTAAACGTTATTCACTCTGCGGTAGGTGCTATTAACGAAACCGACGTAATGCTTGCGGATTCTGCTAACGCAATAATTATAGGTTTTAACGTAAGACCGGACTCTAAAGCAAAAACTCTTGCAGAACGTCAACACGTAGACGTAAAACTTTACAGAATTATTTACGAAGCAATCGAAGATATCCAAAAGGCTATGAACGGTATGCTTGCGCCTAAATTTACCGAAGTTTACATGGGTAAGGCAGAAGTTAGAGAAACCTTTAAGATTACCGGTGTCGGAATGGTTGCAGGTTGTTACGTAACCGAAGGTAAAGTTATTAGAAACAGCAAACTTCGTATTTATCGTGACGACGTAATGATTTGCGAAGGTAACGTTTTACAACTTAAGAGATTTAAAGACGACGTTAAAGAGGTTGCAACCGGATACGAATGTGGTATTTCTATAGATGGATTTAACGATATTAAAGTCGGCGACTTTATTGAATCTTACGTTGTAGAAGAACAAAAACGATAAAATTTAGTTTAGAGATAAAGTTTACGCCTTAATAAAAGAATAATCTTTGTTAAGGCGTAAAACAGTTTATAGAAGAAATATCAGGAGGTGCATTATGAAGGTAAGAAGAGAACAACGTTTAAACAGTGAATTTCAAAAATTAATTTACGAAATTTTAAAATACGACGTTCAAGACAATGCGCTTGACGTAATGTTTAGTATCGTTGCGGTAGAAACTACGACCGATTTAAAACAAGCAAAAGTTTTCGTTAGTATATATGCTAACTCCGAAGATAAGAAGCAAAATGCCTTCGAGGCAATGCAAAGATCTTCCTCCTTCGTCAGAAAAAAGATTTCTTCGTTAATGCATATAAGAACCGTACCGGAATTTACTTTCTTTTTGGACAATTCTTTTGAATACGGAAACAAAATAGATTCTTTATTAGAAAAAATTAAGACAGGAGAAAAAAATGACGATTAAGGACGTTGCTGAAAATTTAAAAAAATTTAATACTTTTTTGATATTTTCTCACGTTAGACCGGACGGAGATACTTTGGGGAGCGCTTTTGCTTTAAAAAGAGCCTTAGAGTCTTTAGGTAAAAAGGCAGATATAATTTGCCAAGACGAAGTGCCGGAAAAGTTTGCATTTTTGCCTATATCTAAGTCGGTAAAAAAGCTCTCCGAAATAACTGAAAAATATCAAGCGCACGTAGCGGTCGATTGTTCGGTAGAAAGTATGCATGGAGAAAATTTTTATTTGTTTTTAAAGTGCAATAACACTTTTAATATTGATCATCACGTTTCTAATTCTAAATATGCTAAGATTAATTACGTCAAAGAAACGTCGTCTTGTTGCGAGATTGTCTTTCAATTAATTAAGGATTTAGGAGTAAAATACGATAAAGAAATAGCAAATTTAGTTTTGCTTGGAATTTTGACTGATACCGGCGCATTTGCTCATAACAACGTAAAAGATTCAACTCTTTCTATTGCATCAGAACTTTTGTCTTACGGTGCAGATTTGTCGGAGCTCTATAGAAGAATGTTTAAAAGCCAAAGCAAAGAAAGAGCCATGCTACATTCTTACGTAATGAGCAAAATGAAGTTTTTTCACGACGGAAAGCTTGCTATTATATCGATATTTAAAGACGATTTAAAAAAATTTAGCGCAACTAAAGATTTGACGGAAGGCTTTATAGATTTTCCGTTATCAATAGACGGTGTCGAAGTTGCAATAAGTATTTTAGAATACGGAGATAAGTCTTTTAAAATTAGTTACAGAAGTAAAGGCACTGTAAACGTAAACAGCGTAGCTGCAACTTTTGGTGGTGGTGGACACGTTTTGGCGAGTGGGTCTATGCTTAGTGGCTATTACGACGACGTCGTAGATAAACTTGTGTTTACCGTAGGTAATTATTTATAATTATGATAGGATTTATAAATATCAACAAGCCGAAAGGTGTTTCTTCGGCTTACGTTGTAAATAAAGTCAAAAAAAAATTTGGTGTTCCTTGTGGGCATATGGGAACTCTCGACCCAATGGCAAGTGGTGTTTTGCCAATTGCTATAGGAAAAGCTACGAGAATGTTCGATTATCTTTTAGATAAAGATAAAGAATACGTTGCAGAGTTCGAGTTTGGTTACGAAACCGATACGCTTGATGCGGAAGGACAAAAAGTTTGCGATGGTGGAAAAATACCAAGTCGGAGGCCAAGCGG
>JAZNFL010000027.1:0-2317 GCA_045589135.1 Christensenellaceae bacterium | reverse complement strand
TAAAAATTTAAAGCAATTAAGAAAAATTTAAAATTAATTTTAAATACAAGACCAAACCCAAAAACAGTTTAATAAGCGTCAAAAATTAAACTTTATTTTAGACTCTATTACCTTGCCGTCAAGATATCCAAGTAAAGAATTTTCGTCGAAATGAAATATTATTTTATACGCCGTCAATCTTTGATATTTTGCCTTAAAAGACTTATTTATTACTCCGTTACCGTACTTTCCGTCGCCAATGATAAAATTTCCTACGTAGGCTAAATGCGCCCTAATTTGATGCGTTCTGCCGGTAAAAAGTTCGACTTCTACCACGCTTGTTTCTTCGTCGCTCGATAAAACTTTATAACCCGTTTTAATTTTTTTACTGCCCACAACTTCTCTGTCGTAAATCTTTACACAAGAACCGTCGTGGTCTTTGACGAGATAAGCCGTCATCACGTCGCTTTGCTTAGGCATTTTTCCGTATACGTGCGCAAGATAAAACTTACTAATTGTCCTTTCTTTTAAGGCTGTATAAATCTCTTCGTATACCGTTTGTTTTAAACAAAAAATCATAAGACCGGAAGTATTTCTATCCAATCTATGCGTATAAATTGCCGTAGGATATTTTTTTAAAACTTTATTAAAAACGTCGTCCGACTCTATACCTTGCGGTTTATCTATAATTATTAAATCTTCGTTTTTAAATATTTCATCGTAAAAGTAATCGCAAGTAAATTTTTTATCGTAATAGCAAGTAATTTCGTCGCCTACGTTTATTTGACAATCACGAGAAGTTCTCTTTCCGTTTATCTTTATATCTTTTTTTCGTAAGAGTTTACAAAAAGCGCCGTAGGATAAATCTCCTGCGTACTCTTTTAATAAAAACTCCGAAAGCTTTTCTGTTTTTTTAGCGACGAAAATTTCCATTTAAACACCTTTTTATTAAAAAACTTTAATGCAAAAAAGATAATAACAACGAGCAAAAAGCTATATAAAACCAATAACCAGTTTAGAGTAATTACCCCATACGTAAGATAACAACATAGCAGAGCAAAACAAAATTGAAAACTTGCAAAAAACAAGGTAATCTTTAATCCGCAAACACGTTTAAGCGTACCCAAAGCAACGATACACGGTGTATATAAAACACAAAATACCGCATACGCAATTATTTGCACCTTACTATATGGTAAACCGTTAGGATAAATCATAGATAGAGTTCCTACTATACTCTCTTTAGAAAACAGCCCGCTGACCGTCCCCAAAGCAAAAGCTTTGTCTTGTACACCTAACGGATAAAAAATCGGACATATAATACCGACGATATTGTTAAGTAAGGTATCTTCGGAAAAATAATTGTTGCTCAACTTAAAATCAAGCGTCAAACACCCCAATAAATACTCCGCTGTACAAACGATAAATACCGTAGTCGATATTTTTATTATAAACTGTTTTATTAAATTAATCAAGGGTTTTAGCGTTGTCCGTAAACAAGCAAAATTTAATTCCGGAATTTGTAACAACAAAGGTGAATTTTCCGTTTTGAAAATTTTATCGACAAAAAAAGAACAAATCCCCATAAACAACAAACAAAGAAGATATAAAATAATGACGAACAAAAATCCTAATCTATTAGAAACAAAAGAATACAAGTAAGATATAACCGGCAATTTTGCCCCGCACGGAATAAATCCCACACAAAAACTGCACTTTTTCTTTAGGGACTTGCAATCTAAACCGTTACACTGAGAATACGCTACCGCACTGCAACCAAATCCACACGTCAAAGCAAATACTGCTTTACCCGTCAATCCTATTTTTTTAAATATAAAATTTAAAGAATACGCAAGTCTTGGCATTATTCCGCTTTGGTCTAAATAAACGTTTATTGCCGACATTACGGCAACTTGCGGAACAAACGTCAAAACCACGCTACAACTGCCAAAAACTACGGAATTAATTAGCCCACGTAAAAACTGCGATAAACCTATTTTTAAACATAATTTTTCAAACAAAACGTTAACTGGATTTATTAAAAACCGCCGTATTGCTTCTGCAGTCAAACTACCCAAACCATACTTACCAAACGACAAATATAAAGATAACACGGATATAAAAGTAAAACACAACAAAGATCCTGCGACGGAAGAAAACAATTTTTCTGAAATTGTTGATTTTACCATTGATTTTAGCACTTTTCCACATATGTCGTTTTCTTTAAAATTGGATATAATTTCTACTTCGTTTTCGTTATGGTTTTTAAACGAATAAATTATCTTGTCTTTAAGTTTTTTATCTTCCGCATCTAAAACTGTGATTCCAAGAAGCTTTG
>JAZNFL010000026.1:0-3037 GCA_045589135.1 Christensenellaceae bacterium | reverse complement strand
TAATATTTCCTGCCTTTATTTTCGGCTCGATAACAGGCATCTCCACGGCGATTATCGTTACGCTTTATAAATTTTGCGCAAAGCACGCAATATGGTTTTCGGAACACGCCTATAATTACTTGCGACTTAATCCGAGATTTTTGCCGGCAGTTATATTAGGGCTTTTAGTTTTGTCGTTTATTCTCGCCCTTATATATAAAAAAATTCCTAATTCTCGTGGTGGCGGTATACCGACGACGATTGGAATTTTAAGAGGAATAATAACCTTTAAGTGGCTTAGAAATTTAATAAGTTTGTTCTTGCTGTCCTTGGTGTCCTTTGTAATCGGCGTTCCGCTCGGCAACGAAGGTCCTTCCGTTCAAATGGGTGCGGGCATAGGTAAAGCAAGCATCAGACTGACAACAAAGAAACACGGTGCTTGGGAAAGATACGTCATGACTGGTGGCGCTTGTGCGGGTTTTTCGGTAGCGACGGGTGCTCCTATTTCTGGAATAATGTTCGCAATAGAAGAAGCACACCAAAGAATTTCTCCGATGATAATTATCGTCGCAAGCACTTCGGTAATGTTCTCTTACGTTACGGCAGGGCTTATCGCTCCGCTTTTACACGTAAGCCCTACGCTTTTTGAATCGTTAAACCTTGTAACTTTAAGCGTCAAAGATATTTGGATTCCTCTCGTCGTTGGCGTTGGGGTTGGGCTTTTTGCTGTTTTGTTTTTACATTATTATAAAATACTCAGTACTTTTTTTAATAAATGCTTAAAAAAAGTTCCTCACGCAATTAAGATTTTTTTCGTGTTTCTTCTTACCCTCGGATGTGGTCTTTGGTCGTTTTCTAACGTATCCACCGGACACGAACTCATCTTATCGCTCTTTACGACAAATAAAGCCGTTTACATACTTCTTTTGGTCCTTTTAATTCGCTCTACTCTTACCGTATGCGCAAACACCAACAGAATTACCGGCGGAATATTTTTGCCAATACTCGCTTTGGGCGCTCTTATCTCTGCCATTATCGGAAAAGGATTGGTTTTTGCGTTTAATTTAAGCGATAAATATTACGAGATAATTTTAGTGCTCGGCATAACCGCTTGTATCGCAGGAATGATGAAGATGCCTCTTACCGCAATAGTTTTTGCCGTAGAAGCACTTGGATGTTATAACAATATAGTTTTTGTTATAACGGTTGCCGCAGTAAGCTTTGTCTTGACGGAAATCTTCGATGCTAAATCCATAAACGACAGCGTTTTAGAAAAACGAATAGAAGAAGACAGAATTGGCAAAGAGGCAAAAGTTATAGACGCCTTCGTAACGATAAAAAAGAATTCTTTTGCGACGGGCAAACAAATAAGAGATATCTTTTGGCCGGCTAACCTTTTCGTTTTATCGGTAAAACACGAACAAACGGCAAATGCAGAAGTCGACGAACACGGCGGTAAATACTTAAAAGAAGGCGACGTCTTACACGTAAGATATTCTACTTTTGACGAAATCTCTACGAGAGACGAACTCATCGCAATAGTTGGCTCGCAAGACTACGACGCTATCGAAGCCGAAATAGTTTAATACGTACCACTTAAACCGTACAATAAAATTTATATGCCATATTGGGCAAATAAAAACAGCCTTGTATAGTATATTATCAGGACTAAAAATTTATGACTGAATATCTTTTGCGATAGTATATTGTCAGTTCGTATATTGGCAAAATGCAAATCCACAACTTAATATTTTACACATTATAAAAGCACACTACGTTTCGAATTCAACGAAATATAGTGTGCTGTTTTTTGTCCTGTAATAAAAGTCTTATACTCGCCCCAAAATAACGTTTGATAAAAACTTACGTGTAAAGGGTTGAACGCCAAAATTATAAAAACTCAAAAAAAGCGTTTTGCAAAACCCCAATAAATCGCACGTTTTTTCGTGGTATTTTGTAATTTTAGGCTACGTTTACGTTATACGCACTCTACAAAAAGGCAAAAACGCAAATTAATAATATTTTAGAAAAACACCGATTTGTTGATTGTTGCAGTTATTTTATCTCCGTTTATAACGATAAAAGCCACGCTCTTTTGCGGAGTAGAAAAACTTAAACTTCCGGGATTTACGAGAGTAACGTCTTCTTGACTCGTTATATCCGCAACGTGCGTGTGTCCGTATAAAGCCAACTTGCAATCTAATTCTTTAGCCCTTGCAAATAAAGGATATAACGTACTTTTTACTCTATACCTATCTCCGTGTGCATAAAAAACCTTTACGTCTTCTATCTGTATAACCCCTTCCGATTTAAATAAAGAGACGTCGCAATTACCCTTAACCCTTATAAGCTTATCGCTAAACTCTTCTTCGTAAGGTTGCATATCCGAATAGTTGTCGCCTAAATGAAAGATATAATCGCAATCTCTAAACAGTTGCAAAAGCTTTTTTATTTCTTCTTGGTTATGGTGTGTGTCGGATAAAACTAATAACGTCTTCATAATTTTTGTAAAAGATCCACAAGTGCTCTATATCTGTGACTAACGGAATTTTTAGCCTCGTCGGAAGCAACCCCAAAAGAAATCCCTAAATCGTCGCTTATAAACAACGGATCGTAACCAAAGCCGTTTTGACCTTCTTCTTTTAATGCAATTACGCCGTGGGTTTCTCCGTAACCGTGATAAACTTTGCCTTCTTTTGTATAAAGAACTACGCTAGAGCAAAACTTTGCTTTTCTGTTTTCTACCCCTTCTAAATTCTTTAAAATAAGTTGATTATTCTTTTGATCGTCCCCGTGTTCTCCGGAGTACCTCGCACTGTAAACGCCGGGCGCTCCACCCAAATAATCTACCGAAAGCCCACTGTCGTCAGCCAAAGCGTCTTCTCCTAAAGCTTCCGAAACAGCTTTTGCTTTTATCAAAGCGTTTTCGTAAAAAGTCGTACCCGTTTCTTCTATTTCGCAATCAAAGCCGAGTTGCTTCATAGGGATTACTTCGTATTTATCCTTTAAAATTTCTGCTATTTCTTTAATTTTACCTTTATTGCCGGAGGCAACGACG
>JAZNFL010000025.1:0-6790 GCA_045589135.1 Christensenellaceae bacterium | reverse complement strand
GGATCCCATTCCATACCGCCAAGATCAATATCATTGACAAGCTGATAGTGTTTATCGTACAATGTATTACTGTCACTACTATTAATTCCATTTGCAAGATAAGCAAGTTGCGCGCCTGTGGAGATCAGATAAGGATTAGCTTCCGTGCCGCTACCTCCTGCAAATTCGGTCGCAATCGTTCCATCCCAAACAGAAGGATCTCGTTTACTGCAAACGGTACAATAAAAATCTTCATAATTGTGTTCTACTGTAGGAACATCATTAATCACTTGTGTTTTATCACAAATAGTACATACTGCAAGTATTGTCTTTTCTGAACAAGTCGAAGTAACCACGTATAGATGTTGCCAAGTATGTGTGCCGGTAGCATCAACGAAAGTATCTTTATAACTATTTCCGCAATTCGAACAAGAATGAAGTGTATAGCCTTGTTCGGAACAGGTAGGAGATACAACGCTTGTCGTATAGTTATGCCAAGAACCGCTTTCGCTCTTAATTGTAGAAGAACCGCATACTGTACAAGATTGACAAAGAACCTTAGTAGTACAAGTGGAAAGCATTTCTGTCCAAGAGCCATAACTATGAGCTGCTTTTACAGTATAAGCATCACGGTATTCATAGTCGCACTTAGTACATTCGTGCAAGGTATAACCTTGTTCAGTGCAAGAAGCCTTTACAACGGTATTCTTATAGCTATGACCAAGAGAGGATACAAAATCATAATCCTCAAATCCGCACTTAGAACAAGTGCGTACTTTTACACCCATAGAAGTACAGTTTGCTTCCGAAACGGTAGTCCAGGAAGAGTAAGAGTGAGTGCAAGTAGGAACTTTTCCGCAGTTAACCGTACTATTATTAGTAAGAGTGATGATAAGTTCGCCATTGGCATTGAAAGCAATTCCTTTAATACCAACACCGTCAACGCCGTTTATTCCGTTAGAACCGTTTATACCGTTAGAACCTACAATCTTACCTACGTTAATTTTTTCGCCGTTGGAAAGAGTGAAAACAAGTTCGCCGTCGTTGTTGATTTCTGCATCGACAACGCTAACACCGTCAAGACCGTCGTCACCTTTATCGCCCTGAGGACCTTTAATGTTGCCAAGATTGAGCGTAACGCCTGTAGTGAGAGTAACCGAAAGATTTCCGTCTTCGTCAACCTTTACAGTCTGAATACCAACACCGTCCGTGCCATTTGTACCGTTAGTGCCGTCAGAGCCGACAACATTGCCGAGATTGGTACTTTTACCATTGGAATAAGAAAGTACAAGTTCTCCTTTTTCGTTAATTTCGGATTTAATTACGGATACACCGTCAACCCCATCTTTGCCGTCTTCTCCGTCAGTGCCGTCCTTACCATCAACACCTTTGATGTTACCGAGGTCGATTACAGTATTATTTGTAAGTGTAATAACAAGATTGTTACCGTTTAATGCAACGTTGGCAATTCCAACGCCGTCGGCACCGTCTTTACCGTCTTTGCCGTCAGCACCGTTAGAGCCGTTGCTACCATTCGTACCGTTAGAACCAACTACTTTGCCTACGTTTACAGTTTTTCCATCAGAAAACGTGAACACAAGTTCGCCGTCCGAATTAATTTCTGACTTAGTAATGGAAATACCATCTTCGCCATCCTCCCCATTAGCTCCTTTAATATTGCCAAGGTCAAGAACGGTATCGTTTGTAAGAGTTACGATAAGGTTTCCGTTATCGTTTATAGTAACGTTTTGAATACCAACTCCGTCCTTGCCGTTTTCAGCAACGACTTTTCCAAGGCTTTTTACCGTTCCGTTTGTAAGACTGATAACAAGCTCGCCTTTTTCGTTGATTATAACGTTTTCTACGCCGACGCCGTCTTCACCATCTTTACCGGGCAAGCCTTGTGCTCCGTTTGCTCCTTTTACTATACCACAATCAATATGCTGACCATTAGAAAGTAAAAGAATTAAATTTCCTGCAAGATCAACCCTTGCACCAATAACGCTCACGCCATCCGTTCCATTTGCACCGTCTTGTCCAGGCTCTCCGACGACTTTACCAAGATTACTAATCGTACCATTTGAGAACGTAATAACAAGACATCCTTTTTCGTCGATCTCCATACTATGAATACCAACTCCGTCCTTGCCATCAATGCCGTCTTTTCCGCTTACGAGTTCTATAAACTCCTCCAAACCACCCGAATAACCAAGTTCTTGCGCTTGTGCGTATACTGTCTCCACCGTCCAAACGGTTGGCATTTCTTGTCCATTTGAGTTTTGATTGGAATCCGAGTTTAAATTCCCCGTCGATGGTTGTACCGCAACACAAGCGCTTGTCGAAAACGCCATTACCAGCATCGTAATCGCAACCAACACACCAAAAAGAAATTTTTTGCAACTTAACATGATTTCTCCTCCTAGTAACAAAAAGATTTATATAACGCGAAAAAGGTACACTTCTACCCAAGAAGTATACTCTCTGCTACATAGTCTTAAATTGTATCGCAAGGATATTTTACCACTTTTTTACTCTATAGTCAAGCCTCTTATTATTTTTTTAAAACAGTTATTTGAGATATAAAAAAATCATCACAACCTTTTGTCCGTGATGATTTATCTTTATTTATTCAATTAACAAATTATTTTATAAAAAACCGTTGCGGGGAACTGCAACGGTTTTAATTGTTTATTGTTCTTCTACTTCGTGTCCGTGGTCGTGTTCGCAACCGCAAGAACCTGCACAATATTTTTCTTTGTCGTATTCTATTCCGTTTTTGTCGTAGTAATCCTTGATTGCTGCTTTTATTGCTTCTTCTGCAAGAACGGAACAGTGAAGCTTATATGCAGGAAGTCCGTCTAACGCTTCTACTACCGCTTTATTGGTAACTTCTAAAGCCTCGTCTAAGCTCTTGCCTTTTACGAGTTCGGTCGCCATAGAACTCGTTGCTATTGCACTTCCGCACCCAAAAGTTTTAAACTTAACGTCGGTAATAACGTTGTTTTCTACTTTTATATACATTCTCATTATATCTCCGCATTTTGCGTTACCGACTTCTCCAATGCCGTCTGCGTCTGCGATTTCTCCAACGTTGCGGGGATTTCTAAAATGGTCCATGACCTTTTCGCTATATAACATGGTTTAATTCTCCTTTTTCTAAAGCATCCCATACGGGTGAAATTTGTCTTAAATACTCTACCGTTTCCGGCACGGCTTTTATGACTTCTTCTATCTCTTCTTCCGTGGTGTATTTACTGAGCGTAAGTCTTAAAGAACCGTGTGCTACCTCGTGAGGTAATCCGATAGACAAAAGAACGTGGCTTGGATCTAAAGAACCCGAAGTACAAGCCGATCCGGAAGATGCGCAAATACCCTTGTCGTCGAGCATTAAAAGTAAACTTTCTCCTTCTATACCCTCGAAGCTCATATTAAAGTTGTTTGGAAGTCTTGTTTCTTTATTTCCGTTTATTTTGCTATGTGGGATTTTTGACAATTCTTCGAACAATCTGTTGCGAAGTTTTATTTCTTTTACAGAAACCTCTTCCATACAATCTACCGCAACTCTTAAAGCCGTTGCCATGCCGATTATTCCGGGTATGTTTTCCGTTCCGGCACGCTTGTTTCTCTCTTGCGCCCCACCGTATATTAAATTGGTCAAAGGCAATCCTGTTTTTACGTATAAAAATCCAACGCCTTTAGGTCCGTGGAATTTATGAGCAGAACAAGAAAGCATATCTATTTTTTCTTCTGCTACGTTTATTTTTAAATGACCTACCGCCTGTACGGCATCCGTATGAAACGGAATTTTATTTTGAGAGCATATCTCTCCGATTTCTTTAATGGGTTGAACCGTCCCGATTTCGTTATTGGCGTACATTATTGTAACCAAACAAGTTTCTTCCGTTATGGCGTTTTTTAAATCTTCGACTTTTACTATTCCGTCTTCGTATACGGGAAGGTAAGTTACCTTAAAACCTTCTTTTTCTAAAGCCTTTAATGTATGCAATACTGCGTGGTGCTCAAAAACCGAAGTTATAATGTGCTTTTTGCCTTTTTTAGCTCCGTTTTTTGCACTGCTTACTATTGCCCAGTTATCCGCCTCGCTACCTCCGGAAGTAAAATATATTTCTGATTTTTTACTGCCGATAACGTTAGCTATTTCTTGTCTTGCTTGCTCTAATTTTTCTTTTGCTATTTGTCCTGCATAATACAAACTGCTTGCATTGCCGTAAGTTTCGTTAAAATACGGCAACATTGCATCTATAGCCTCTTTGCACGTTTTTGTCGTGCCGGCATTGTCGAGATATATCATAATTTCTCCTAAGATTAATATGTTATAAACGTTTATTAATTTATCGCAATATCGTCAAATTATCGCACGCTAAATTTAAATCTGAATTTAGACTTAATTACTAAATTGCACAACGTAGCGCCTTGCGACTTTTTAAACTCAAAATGCGACGTAAAAAAATTCCTATTGATTTGATAGGAATTATTATATATTAAAAATATCTTTATGTCAATCAATTTATTCTTTAGAATTAAAAGTTTTATCGATTAAATCTTGTAAAGTTACTTTTTCTAAAAAACCGTTGATTAAATCTGTAAGAGCCGACCAACACCCCGCCGTATCGCAACTGGAAACCATTGGGCAATCGGTTTCTCCGCCCTTAGTACAAGAAACAAACTCAGGAGTATCTCCCGTAGCCGATAAAATTTCTCTTACAGTACACTCCGAAGGCTTTTTGGCTAACTTATAACCACCACTCGCCCCTCTCATACTGACTAAAAGTCCTGCCTTTACCAATATGGCTATGACAGATTCTAAATACTTTAAAGAGATGTTTTGTCTGGAAGAAATATCCGAAAGCGGAATAAACTCGTCTTTATTTCTTGCTATGTCTACCATAGTTCTTAAAGCATATCTGCCTTTAGAAGAAATCTTCATTACTGACCTCCGTTTATTAAACTATCGTAACGGAAAAATTCATATTGAGAAAAATCCGAATCCTTATACAAAGAAGTTCTTCCGTGAGCCTTAACCCTGACCTTAAAGGTTACGTCACTGGTTATATCTAAAACAAAAAAGTTCTTTTCGGTATAATAGTAACTTCCGTTAATCTCTATGGTATAACCTTTTGCGTTTTCTTCAAAATCCCAATAAACCGTATAATCGTCCCCAAACGAAATACCCGTGGGGACGACTAATTTTATCTTTTGTTTGGACGGATTTACACAAGACGTACTGCATAAACACGTCGATATGATAATTGCGAGAAGAATAAACTTCTTCATGTTAATTAAGCGCTTTTAGAAGTAGAAGAGTTTTTAGAAACCTTAAACTTTCCTTGTTCGTCAATAAGATTAGCACCAGAATTTTTAATATTTTGTTCTTTAACTTGGTCAGCAGTGAGATAATCGCTGTATTTATCGTTAAGCCAAATTTGTTGTCCGATAAACTTAGTCTTTGGTAAAGTTGCGTTATCTAAAACGAATACTACTTCGTAGACGGTAATAGCGTAGTCAAGAGAAACCTTAACGTAATTATACGCAATATTTAAAGAATTGCTAACGCAAATCCAACCATCTTTTGCCTTCTTTACGTCAGAATTAGTATAAGTAACCTCTACGTTTTTTCTCGTAAAAGAAGTAGAAGACGTACCAAAGTCAAAATCGATAGTTACGGATTTATATTTGCTGGTATCTACGTTGATCCAAATTTCTTTGATAGAACGCTCGGAAGTAGAAAACTCGTTATGCAAAACGGCGTACTCTAATCTTTCCATTTGAGAAAAACCAGAAGAAATATTTTGTCTTACCTTCCATCCGGTTTTAAGATGACCACAACCGCTAAAAGTAAGGCTAAAGGTTACCATTGCAAAAACTAAACACATCACTTTAAAAAATCTTTTCATAATTTCTCCTTAAAATATAAAAGGTATTTAAATTTAATTTTCAATTATTTTTTTTGAGTCAACTTTTCTAATTCTTCTAAGAAAGTAGAGATATCTTTAAACGAACGGTAAACAGAAGCAAATCTTACGTAGGCTACTTCGTCTAAAGTTTTTAAGCCCTCCATTACGAGTTCTCCTATTTGTTTAGAAGTAATCTCTTGTTCTAGCGTATTGTAAACCTTTTTTTGAATATCTTCGACGAGCTTATCTATCTTGTACATTGGCACGGGACGTTTTTCGCAAGCCTTAATTATCCCTGCTTTAATTTTGCTCGGATCAAAAGTCTGTCTTGCTCCAGAAGATTTTACTACTAATACGGGAGTGGTTTCGATTGTTTCGTAAGTGGTAAAACGCTTACCGCATTGGATACACTCTCTTCTGCGTCTAATCATAGATCCTTCGTCGGTCGAACGAGAATCTATTACTTTACTTTCCATACAACCACAATACATACACTTCATAAAGTTTCCTCCACTTCTTTCTATTTTACCACATTTTCTATAATTTTCAATCTGTTTTATACTAATTTTATATAAATTTATTTATTTTTCTTTAAAATTTTTAAAATTTTTACCTTTAAACGGTTCTCTTGATCTTTTATTTTTGTCTTTTGTCGTTTTTGTTGGTTTTTTACAAGCGGTTTTTGCCATAAACGGAGAAGTAAGTCCTGCTATCTTATAAGCCTTTTCTACGTCGGCTTTGTTGGCAGGAAGTCTATATTGCAAAAGTGCACGTTGCATCTTTTTTTCTTCTTGCGTTTTAGGAACGTATACTTCTTGCATTGTGTCGGGATCTATCCCCGTGTAATACATACAAGTAGCCCTTGTCGATGGCGTCGGATAAAAATCTTGTACCTG
>JAZNFL010000024.1:0-1605 GCA_045589135.1 Christensenellaceae bacterium | reverse complement strand
ACGTGGAATATCTTGGGAGCGTTGGGGATCTTCTTGCCCATAGAGAGCCAATGTGCAAAGTACTCACCCATATTGTATCCGCAGAAGGGACGCATAGCCATGGGGTCACGTCTTACAACGCCAACTGGACCGGTAGCTGCTGCGGTAGTCTCGGAAGCCATGATGGAGCCAACGAATACACCGTGCTGCCAGCTTCTCGCCTGATATACGAGCGGAGCGGTCTTTGCTCTTCTTCCGCCAAATACTATTGCGGAAAGAGGAACGCCGTTAGGAGCTTCGAATTCCGAAGAAATACAAGGACAGTTGATAGCAGGAGCGGTAAATCTGGAGTTTGGATGAGCACCTTTAATTGCCTTACCTTCTTCGTCTACCATGCCTGGCTTCCAAGCGTTACCCTTCCAATCTACTGCGTTGAGAGGAGCTTCTCCGCCTTGATCCTTTTCCATACCTTCCCACCAAACGGTGTTGTTTTCGAGATTGTGAACAACGTTGGTAAAGATAGCGTTCTTCTTAGTAGAGAGCATTGCGTTAGGGTTGGTCTTCATATTGGTTCCCGGTGCAACACCGAAGAAACCGTTTTCTGGGTTGATAGCCCAAAGTCTTCCGTCTTCGCCTACTCTTATCCAAGCGATATCGTCGCCTACGCACCATACTTTATAACCTTTTTGTTGATAAATTTCTGGTGGAATGAGCATTGCAAGGTTGGTCTTTCCGCAAGCAGATGGGAAAGCAGCTGCAATGTATTTAACTTCTTTTTGTGGGTTTTCTACACCCAAGATGAGCATGTGTTCTGCCATCCAGCCTTCGTTTTTACCTTGATAAGAAGCAATACGAAGAGCAAAACACTTCTTTCCGAGAAGAACGTTTCCACCGTAACCGGAGTTAACCGACCAAATGGTGTTGTCTTGAGGGAAGTGAAGAATATATCTCTTTTCTGCGTCGAGATCTGCCTTTGCGTGGAGACCTCTTACGAAGTCGTTAGAATCTCCAAGGCATTCTAAAACTTTAGTTCCGATTCTGGTCATTATCTTCATAGAAACTACGACGTAAATAGAGTCGGTGATTTCTATACCGATTTTGCTGAACGGAGATCCTACTGCGCCCATAGAGAAAGGAATAACGTACATGGTTTTACCCTTCATAGAACCTTTAAAGATTTCTCCAACCTTTTCGTAAGCTTCCTTAGGATCCATCCAGTTATTGATAGGACCTGCGTCTTCTTTATTGTCGCAACAAATAAACGTTCTGCCTTCTACTCTGGCAACGTCGTTTACCGCTGAACGGTGCAAATAACAACCTGGTAATAACTCTTCGTTAAGCTTGATGAGTTCTCCGGTAGCCATTGCTTCTTTTCTTAAAGCTTCAAGTTGTTCTTCTTCGCCGGTAATCCAAACTACTTCTTTGGGTTGACAAAGTTGAACGCTTTCTTCAACAAATTTAAGAACTTGTTTGTTGTTAGTCATAGTAACCTCCTAAATAATATACGTCTTAATTTTTAACAAAATAATAGGAGAAAAGCTTAATGCTTCCTATATCTCCAAATACTATTTTACCACAGTTTTTGTCCAATGTAAACAGTTTTTAGAATTTTTCCGCATTATTTTG
>JAZNFL010000023.1:0-4311 GCA_045589135.1 Christensenellaceae bacterium | reverse complement strand
AATTTTGCCATGTTTTTAAAGTATTTACTACTTTAAAAGCTGTTTTTTTGGGTTTGGTATTGCAAAAAACCTTAAAGTGTGTTACAATGGATAAGTTGAAAACGTTGGCGTTGGCAAGTTTGTCGACGTGTGTGGAGAAATATTTTGAAGAATCTTAGCGAGATATTAAAAACGGTAGAAAAGCCGTCCAGATACATAGGCGGAGAATATGGAGAACCCGATTTAAAGTGGTCGCAGTTTAATTATTGTTTGTGTTTTCCGGACGTTTACGAAGTAGGGATGTCAAATCTTGGTATAAAGATAGTTATCGACGCAATAAGAAGCGTAGACGGGGCTATGGCAGACAGATGTTTTGCCCCGTGGAAGGATTTTGGTTCGGCTTTAAAAGAAAACGGCATACCACTTTATTCTTTAGGAATAAAAAAGCCTCTTAAAGATTTCGATATGCTTGGATTTTCTCTTTCTTACGAGATGAGTTACACCACCGTATTATATATGCTTTCTTTGGCGGGTATTCCACTAAGAGCAGAGGATAGAGGGGAAGAGTTTCCTATAATCCAAGGCGGTGGACCTTGCGTTTGCAATCCCGAGCCATTAGCTCCGTTTTTCGACTTATTCGTAATAGGCGACGGAGAGGAATCCATGATTCAACTTGCCGAGCTTAAACTTAAAGTACAAGACAAAAAAGAATTTCTGCGTCGTGCGGCAAAAGAAATTCAAGGCGTATACGTACCGTCGTTAATGCAAGTGGAATACAACCAAGACGGAACGATTAAAGCTTTTAAGAGCGAATTTTCCGTAAAAAAAGCCCTTTGCAAAAATCTCGACGATTGCGTGTTTCCTAAACAGTTCGAAGTAGCCAACAACGAGGCGGTTTTCGACAGAGGCATAATAGAGGTCATGCGTGGTTGTTACCGTGGTTGCAGATTTTGCCAAGCGGGATTTATCTATAGACCTATAAGACCTAAAAAGGTAGAAACTTTAGTTTCTCAAGCATGTAGTATAATGCGTGCGGGTGGGTTTGACGAACTCAGCATGAACAGTCTTTCTACCGGAGATTACCCTTATCTTAAAGAACTTATCGTTGGATTAAAGCAACAATTACCACATATAGACCTTGCTCTTCCGTCTTTAAGATTGGATAGTTTTGACAGCGAATTCGTTCAAGAAACAAGAAAAAACAGCCTTACTTTTGCACCGGAAGCAGGATCGCAAAGACTTAGAAACGTAATAAACAAAGACATCGACGAAGCCGAAATAGAAAGAGCCATAGACATGGCTTTTGACACCGGCTACGCCAATATAAAGCTTTATTTTATGATAGGATTGCCTACGGAAACGCCGGAAGATATCGACGCAATGGCAGAAATCGTCTATAAAATAAAAAACAAATATCAATTAAAACCAAAGGTGGCGAGATCGCTTCGTATCAACGTAAGCGCTTCTACCTTTATACCAAAACCGTTTACTCCTTTCCAATGGGAAAGACAAATAAATAAAGAAGAATTACAACAAAAAGTAGAACAGTTAAAGAAAAAGCTCTTTATAAAGGGCGTTATGGTTTCGTGGAACGATTACGAACTTTCGGAAGCAGAGGCGATATTGGCTCGTGGAGATAGAAGACTTGCCGACGTTATGGAAGAAGCCTTTAAAAACGGTGCTTATCTCGAAAGTTGGAACGAAAACTTTAACAGTCAAACTTGGTACGATGCTTTCCAAAAAATAGGTTTGGATAGAAAGTTTTATACGAGAGAATATAAAGAAGACGAAATTCTTCCTTGGGATTTTGTAGATATGTTTATAGATAAGGCGTTTTTACTTAGAGAAAAGAAAAAGGCTTATCAAGCGCAGGTCACCGCAAACTGCAAAAAAGGATGTAATGCTTGCGGAATACAAAAGGAGTATAATTGCAAAGCATGATAGTTTTCAGATATTCCAAATTAAACGGCGCAGAGTTTTTTTCTCACTTGGATACGCTTAGACATATTCAAAAGACGATGATAAGAGCAGGCATAGAGGTAAACAGGTCTTTAGGATTTGCAAAGAGAATGAATATTTTTATGTCTTCTCCGATAGGCGTTGGACAAAGATCGCAAGCGGAGTATTGCTTGGTCGATACCGAGGCCGTATCCGCAGAAGAATTTATGCAAAAATTCAACCTTTACGCTCCAAAGTATATTAGATGCTTAAAGGCTTTTACCGTCAGCAAAAAATGCAATTTGGCCGCTATTATCGACGGCGCTACTTACCATATAACGGGCGTAAATAAGTTCGACGTAAAAACGGTAATGGAAGCGCAAACCTTCTTTATAACGGCAAAAGACGGCAAAGAAAAAGACGTTAAAGAAAAGATTTTTAATTTAAAATTCGAAGGAGACGTTCTCGTCGCAACTCTTGCGTCCGGTAACGAAACTTTAAGAGCAGATTTGTTTACAGAAAAACTTTTAAGTATATACGGCGGAGAAAACGCAGACGTATTAAAGGTTTGTTCTTACATAAAAGGTCAACCCGTAGACGACGTTTTGGAGAGGGATTATGTCTAAAAGAGTACTTATCGACAGCATAGGAAACAATATAATTTCTGCCATAGAAGAAAACGGAAAACTTTTAGAATACCAAATCGAAGACAAAAAGGACGCCGTAGTCGTAGGAAGTATTTTTAAAGGCAAAGTCGAGGCCGTTTTAAACGGTATGCAGGCGGCGTTTGTAAACGTTGGGCTTGCAAAAAACGGCTATCTCTATATAGGCGATATGCTTTTTGATAAAACCGATCTTATTGGACAGGTGGATTTACCGGAGGTCTTAAACTTAAACGTCGGGGACGAAATTTTAGTCCAAGCGGTAAAAGATCCCGTGGGCAATAAAGGGGTAAGACTTACTTCTCAACTCTCCTTCGTCGGAAGATACGTGGTATATATGCCGGACATTGATTTCGTTGGGGTGTCAAGAAAAATCGTCGACGAAAAAAAGAGAGATAGACTTACCAGTTACGCTCAGTCGATAAAAGTCCAAAAGGGTGGATTTATCGTTCGTACGGCGGCAGAAAACGCCACGAGAATAGAATTGAAGCGAGATGCGGACGGTTTAATAGACTGTTATAAAGCCGTTTTAAACTCCTTTAAAGACGCACCTGCAGGTACGTTATTGTACGAAGAAGGAAATTTGGCAAGCAGAACGCTTAGGGATTTAAGCAGTTTAGATATAGACGAATTTATCGTTGGGGATAAAGAGCTTTACGAGAGCATTTTAGAAAAAACCAAAAAGCGTTCGAGAGACGTTCGAAAAAGAATACAGTATTTTAATAAGCCCGTCGATATGTTCAAGTATTATAAACTTTCGACAGAAACCGAAAAACTCCTTCGTAACAAGGTGGAGTTAGAAAGCGGTGCGTATCTTATTATAGATAGAACGGAAGCTTTGACGGTAATAGACGTCAACACGGGTAAATACGTCGGTTCTAACAATTTAGAAGAAACTGTTTTTAATACTAACGTCTTAGCCGCAAAAGAAATCGCAAGACAAGTTAGACTTAGAAACATAGGCGGTATAGTCGTAGTAGACTTTATCGACATGGAAAACGCAGAACACCGTCAAAAGCTTTTAGAAGAGTTAGAAGAAGCTTTAAAAGCAGATAGGACGAAGTGTAACGTAATCGGTATGACGGGTTTGGGGCTCGTAGAGTTTACCCGTAAAAAGAAGAGAAGAGAAAGTGCATCTTTACTCGTTCAACCGTGTCCGTATTGCAAAGGCGACGGAAACATCTATAGTGACGATTATATAATTATGAAGATCCGTACGGCTCTTTTAGACTTGTTTGCCGATGGATACAACAGTGCAATAATAGACTTAAACGTAAACGTGGCAAACGTAATTATGCAAAACGGAACGTTAAAAAAAGACGTAACCAAGATTTGGAAAAACAAGCGTGTGTATATCGTCCCGCACAAGACGTATCATCACGAGTTCTTTTTGGTCAAAGGGGATAACAGTCCGGTTTTAGATTTGCCGGATAACGCAATGCTTTTGTATTGATATTGCAGTTTCGTTTTACCGTTAGATGACAAAGAAAAGATTGGCAGTTTTTTAACTTAAAAAAATATAAATTGCAAACTTAAAGTATAAAAAATCGCAAAGGATACAACGTAAAATTTATAAGGATAGAGTTTTAAATATCAAAAGCCGTTCGGGATTAAAGCGCACTCCCCGAACGGCTTTTAAGTTGTTTTTTTAAAATAACTTCCACAAACTTATAAATTTATTTAAATAAAATCTTGCTAAGTGTCGTACTTGGTTTGACAATTTATGCTTTAT
>JAZNFL010000022.1:0-5043 GCA_045589135.1 Christensenellaceae bacterium | reverse complement strand
AAATTTATTTTTGGGGTATAGTAAAAGAGCTAACGGTTTTACACGTTAGCCCTTAGAAAAAATTGCTTGTATTTAGTTGTTAAATGGTTTTTTTAAGGGTAAGCCTTCTTCCTGTTTTGTTTTACCACTTGGTAGGCACGCCGTCAACGTAGTGCCAATAGTTGCCGTCATCCTTCGGCACGTCTGCTTCGTTTTCGACGTAATAATAACGTGTGGCGTTTTTTAAGTATTCACTAAAAGATTCAATTGAAATTTTCGCCCAATCGCTTGCCGTACCTTTATAATGTACAATCGTCAAGTTGCTGCAAGATAAGAACGCACTAAAACCAATATGAGTTACGCTGTCGGAGATTACCACGCTCGTCAAAGACGAACAACCGGAGAACGCATGTTCGCCGATATAAGTTACGCTGTCGCCGATTATCACACTTGTCAAGTTATTGCAACTAAAAAACGTCTTATCGTCGATGTAAGTTACACTGTCAGGGATAGAGATACTCGTCAAACTATTGCAATCTTCGAACGCAGACTCACCAATTGAAGTTACGCTGTTAGGGATAGAGATACTCGTCAAGCTATTGCAATTATAGAACGCAGACTCACCAATTGAAGTTATGTTGTCAAGGATTATGACGTTAGTTAATTTATCGCAATTATAGAAAGCTCCGTAAAGGATATTTCCACTTGTAACTGTTACTTTCTTTAAAGAGTTCGGAATATAATAAGTTGAATGCGTCGTACTGTTTGTTTTTGAACCGTAATAGTATTGCGTTGTCGCTGTACTGTCTGTATAGCTACTTGTACCGAAAATATAGCCAAACGGATATTGATAGGTATCGCTTGCCGTTCTTCTACAGACACCCACAAATGGAATCGTGATATCTTCAAGTGAAGAGCAACCACTGAACGCAGAATTATCAATAGAATCTACGCTATCGGGGATTACCACGCTCGTCAAAGACGAACAACCGGAGAACGCATATTCGCCGATACAAATTACGCTGTCGGGGATTGTTATATTTGTCAAGCTACTGCAATAAACGAACGCAGAAGGAGCAATAAAAGTTACGTAATTAGGGATAGCCATTTCCGTTACCGTTTTATCCTTTAAGCCTATTATCGAACAAGAGATTGTTGTGGACGTAAAGTTAAAATTGCTCATTTCTTCCTTCACTTCAAATTTCGCCGTTACGTTTTGTGTTATAATCAACGTATAGGCGCTATCTGTTGAAAGCAATTCTTTACCGCTATACCAACCAATAAATTTATATCCCAAATATGGATTTGCTGTTGCTGTTATATCCTTGCCATACTTATAATCCCCGCTGTTTGTAATACCATAAGGAGTATTATTATCTACTGATATATTATAAGTGTTTCTTGTGTAATACACATGTAAAACTTGATTACCGTCACCGTTGACATTGCCACTTATTACGCTATTGCTTGCGTTGTAAGTAAAGTGCGTATATTCTCTAATTTCCGCCGTTGTGGTGGTGTCCGTTTCGCCTTTAAGTTCTACGCTTTCGTGTAAAGTATAGTTGTCATCGTCGACATTCTGCCAATAATAGTTGACCGTATATTTTGTATCTTTATTTGCAAACCAGCTTGCCGTATAGGTGACGTCTTTTTCTGCTTCGAACGTAAATTCTTCCGTTTCGCATACACAAATTTCACCTTCGTACCAACCAAGCCAAGTATACCCTGCGTTGGTCGTTGCCGTAAGCGTAAATTGCTTATCATACTTATACTCGCCGTTTATCTGCGTGCTTGTGCCTGCTTTTGCGTTGTTATTATTCGCAACGATTTTATAGCTATCGCGCGTGTAATATACGCTTAAAATACCGCCACCGTCGGGGTTGATATTACCGCTTATGGTTTTTTCACTTTTACTTTCGTTATAAGTAAAGTTTTTATATCCCTTGATTTCTGCCGTTGCGGTAGTATCTGTTTCGCCTTTGAACTCTACCGTTTCGTGCAGAGTATAGTTGCTATCATCAAGGTTTTGCAAATAGTAATTTACCGTATATTTCGTATCGGTATTTGCAGACCAGCTTGCCGTGATTTTCGTTGTTTGCGTAATCGCTTGCGTAAAATCGTAATCCCAACCCGTGAAGGTGTAGCCCGTTCGCGTTGTTTCGGGTTCGGTTGCAAGATAGTCTTCTTCGATAACTTGTTTTTCAACTGCCGTACCGCCGTTTGCGTTGAACGTGACTTCATACATCGGACGACGGCGAATGGTTACCGTAAACAATTTCACATTGTTACCAATCTTTTCCAACACATAAAATTTATTATCGCCAACCGACAATTCTACCGTTTTGCTTTCGATAGGGTCTTTGCAACTCATATTTACGTCTACAACATAAGTCGCATCGCCTTTCACCGTTATTTCATTGATAAAAGAGAATATTTCCGTGTCGTTGTTTACCTTGCCGTACACGTTCGTACCATTTACGGTAAGCGTGTTGAACAAAATGCCCGTTTCTACTTGGAGTACGTAACCGCAAACGGTGCAGGTTTGGGGCGTGGTTGCCGTTGCAGGTGCGCCTGCCGTGTGTTTTGCTTCGCCGTCCTTATCGCCACATTCGCATTCGTGCCAATGGTAGGTGGCGTTGCTCGTCCATTTTTCCGTGTTGTGTTCGTGAGGGAGCTTGTCGATAGGCTCGGTTTTTGTTGTCGTTTTGCAAACCGTACACGTATAGGTCGTTTCGCCTTCTTTCGTGCAGGTCGGGGCTTTGGTTTCCGTGCCGTTATCCCAAGTATGTTCGCCTGTCGCAGGGATTTCTTTGTACGTGGAATAATCGCAACCTTCTCTTTCGCAGGTTACGTATTCTTCCCAACCGATTTCCGTGCAGGTGGGGGCTTTTGCTTGGTGTGTTTTCTCATCGTGCTTCAACGCAAGAATTTCTTCATACGTGGAATAGTCGCAACCTTTTCTTTTGCAAGTTACGTATTCGCTCCAACCTTTATTTGTGCAAGTCGGAGCTTGTGCTTCGTGCGTTTTCGTATCGTGACCAAGTGCAGGGGTTTCTTCGGTATAGGTATCGCCACAAGAACAGGTGTAAGTCATTACGCCTTTTTCCGTGCAAGAGGCTTGGGTTGTGGTTTGCGCAGTGTAAGCGTGCGTGTGTTTTTCTCCACAAGCTGTAAATAGAGTTGCGCTCATAAAACAAACGCAAAGCACTGTTAATATAGAAATTAAAAGTTTCCTGTTTTTCATGGGAATACCTCCGCCGCATAAATAAAAGGGTGTCATAATACGAGAGAATAGCGCCCATAAAACGTTTATCTCGCATAATTGCTAAACTATTTTTAATTAATAATAATATTTAAAAACAACGTGATACTATCATTTTAGCTCTTTTTGTAATTTCCGTCAATGGAATTTTATATTATATATAAATTTTTAAGGTTTATGGTTGTTTGTTTTTCGTGCAAGGAAAGATAAGCCGATTTTTTTTGGGAAACTTTGGGATAGGTGTGGTTGTGGAGTGGGGGATTGTGTGTGGCTTGGGTTGGTGTGGGTTGGAGAGTGGGAGTTTGTGGAGATTTGGCGAGTTGGGTGTTGTGCGCGTAAGTTGGGTGAGTATGTAGTGTGTGGGGTGATTAAACGTTAAATTTTGCGGTGGATATATTACAGATAGCAAATTGATTGTTGACAAATTTTGGATATGGGATTATAATACAAATATAAAATTGTTAGCAATATAAAACAACTGAAGGAAAAGGAGTAAAGATATGAAGAAGTTGTTGTGTTTGCTTATAAGTTTAATTACGTTGTTTGCTTTTGTGGGTTGTGGAGGTAATGAACAAAGTAGTTTAGAAAGTGAAGCAAGCAGCGAGCAAACTATGGATAGTAAACAAGAAAATCAATCCGATACGGACGGTGAAGAAGAAGGTATAGTAGTATATTTTTGTATAGGCGATTACGTTGAGACAATGGTTTTACCCGAACCCGCATCGGTAGAAGCAAGCGACGTATCCGTGATAGGAATTTGTGGTTCCGACGAAAGAATTTATTACGATTTTAATAGACAAAAACGTTATACCGGAGAAGTGATATACGAAGATACCGCATTGTACGTTTTTCCTGAAAATTGGGTGTATCCACATAAAAGTACGGAAGAGATTAATAAAATACGCCAAGATTTTATAACGTATCAAAATTATAAGTCAATGGACTATAAAGAGCTAAGAATCGCCAATTATTTGGGAGAGTACGAGGGATACGTCGTATTAAATTTTGATTTTGGAGATTGGGATTGGGCCAATATTAAAAGTGTTACCGTAGCCGAATATACTTTTACAAGTAATTATTCAGATCTTTTTTGTGCTTATAAAGATGGGGAGTTTTATGGATTAGCGAATGCTTATGCTAAAGGACTATTAACAAAAGAGACGATAGATAAATTATATCAAAACTACGTAAACTCAAAAAATTCTGCATTTTATTTGCTGGAACAAGCTTAAGGCATAAAGAGTTAAATTTAGTGGGGTGGAAAGAACTCCATATGCGTTAAAAGTATAAAATAAACGCAAATAGAATTATTTAGTCATTGATTGTAGTATCAATTTCATAAAAAGATAAAAGAAATAAAAAGTGCGGTAAACTCTAAAACGGAGTTACGGCACTTTTTTCGTTTGCAAATATATTAAAATTGGTTTTGTGGTTTGGTGGTGTGAGTGTGGGCGTTGGTTGGTGGCTGGTTGTGGAGTAGGGGATTGTGTGGTGTGGAGTTGGAGGGAGTGTGGGTTGAGTTGGGATAGGTGAGTGTGTGGTGTGGTTGGCTTGGGTGGCGGTGGTTGGAGAGAGTGTAGGTGTGTGTGGGTTTGGTTGTTGGTTGGGGCTGGTTGTGGAGTAGGGGATTGTGTGTGGCTTGGGTTGGTTTGAGGCTGGTTGTGGAGTAGGGGATTGTGTGTGGCTTGGGTAGGTAGTGTGGTTGGGTGAGTTTGGGAGTGTATAGATTGGGTTGGTGTGTGTGAATAAGGGTTGAGTTTGAGTTTTGGTTTTGTAGTGTGGCGGTTGGGGGAGTTTTTGGG
>JAZNFL010000021.1:0-7973 GCA_045589135.1 Christensenellaceae bacterium | reverse complement strand
ACTTCCGAAGAAGGATTTTCGCTTTCTTCCGATTCGGTATCCGAAGGAACTTCGCTCTCTTGAGGAATTTCTTCTAAAGAATCTATAGCAGACGTTACGTTTAAACGAAGTTGTTTTATTTGTTTAGAAGCAAGTTGCAAGTTATCTAATCCTGCTTGAGCTTCCGCAATTGCTTGTTCTAAAACTTGAATGCTTTCTGCTGTATAATTAGAAAAATCTTTGTCTTTTAAGCTTGCAAGAGTTTCTAAAAGCAACTGTCTTTCGGCTTTAACGGCTATCTCTTCTTCTTGCTTTTCTATTTCTGCACCCGTTTCTTCGTCTTTGTAATAAGAAACGTCGTCCAATAAAATCTTTCCTTCTCCTGCGTGTCCTACGCCTAAAGCGTATACGCCGGCTTCTTCTACTTTAAAGGTCAATTTTACAGTTGTAAAGTCTTGGCTAACGGCTATTTCTGCACTTTTTATTACGTCTACCAACGCTAAGTCCGAAATATGTTTTTTAACTACCGGTTTACCAAAGAATATCTCTGCACTACCTTGTTGATTACATACGTTTACGGTAAAGGTATACCAACCTTTATACAAATAAATACCTTGGTACATTTTGCCCGTTCCGGTTACGTAACCTGCGTAATCCTTTACGGTTGCCGTGTAATCGGTATCGTATTTTGCGGTTTTTACCTTTTGTCCTACTTCTTGATATCCAAACGTTGCACTTTCTTCTGCTACAGTAGTCCAATAAGCAAGACCGGAAAGCCACTCTTCTTCTCCTTTATAACGGAATTCTCTTTCGAAACTTGGATTTAAAAACTGAGTCGTTGCAACGAGTTTAGAATCGGTTACGAAGTTTGTCGCAGGAGCACGGTTCTTCCAGCTATAAATACCTATTGCAACTTGCGTATCTCCGTTATAATAAACGTTGTTAAACATATATACGTCTTGGATTGGCGAATAATCGTCTTCTTCTCCGTCTTGTAAAACGTAAGAATTACCTTGGCTCCAACCGTAGAAAGGATTGTCCGTCCAACCACCTATCGATTGATCCGTTCCACCGATAACGTTGTTATAGAATACTATATTTTTAGTCGTAACTACGGATATATCTTTGTGTCCGGATGCCCAAGGACAGAAAACCAAACCTAAACCACCACGGAGTTGGTTATAAGCTATTTCTATATTTTCTGTAGCTCTCGTTCCATCAACGTCAGGTTTGTTCCAATCGTAAGCCTTTCTCGGATCGTTGAATACACCGTTTAAAGTTATAGCGTCGTCGTTTCCGTAAAGACGGTTACATACGAGAAGAACGTTTCTTGCGTTGGTCAAACCGATACCGTCGCTGTTAGAGTCTATAACTTGCTTCATGGTAACGCCACCGATAAAGAGATTTTCTGCTAAATTGGTGGTTATATTCCAGTTGCTCGTTCTTAAAATTGTAAAGTCTGTAAGTTCTATATTTTTAGATTGAGAAACGAATAATGGACATAAGTGTATCGTGTGATGACATGCGATGCTGTAACTTGGGTCTATTAAGTGTAAAGGATAAGTTTCTTCTGATCCCGCATCTTCCATACGGATAATTCCTTTACCCGTCAATTTTGCATTTTGAACGTTTCTGAAAAGTATAAGAGGTCTGTTTACGTTACAAGCGGCGTTCCACATTATTCCGCTGTTAGGAACGTTGTGACCGATAATAACGTCGTATTTGTAATCTTCTAATCTTGGAGATTGCCACAATACAGCCCCTTCTTCCATGTGGAGTTCTACGTTGTTTCTCATCTCTAAGTTGGTAACGATAAATCTTCTTCCGTAAATGCTCGATTTATCTCCCGGTATAACAACCTTACCGCCACCTTGCGCGCTTACGTAATCTATAGCGCTTTGAATAGCCGTGTTGTCGTTAGTAAATCCATCGCCCACAGCACCAAAACGAGCTTCCGTAACGTCTACGCTTAAATCCGGCAAAGTAAATCCGAAAGGATTTTCGACGAAATCTCTCCAGTTAGAAATATTGAATACCTGACTCAACTTTTCTCCGTCTACAGACGCCAAAAACATACTCGTAAGATGGTTGTAAATTCCGTCCGAAGCAATAAGCGGGAAGGTCGCCTTAAAGTTTCCGTTTTTATCTGCAGTCGTTTCTAAAACGAGTTGATTTTGTTGGTAAGTTAAAATTTCTTGATAGTTGCTCATGTCGGTAAGCAATAATTTAACCGTCTTGTTTGCGTGTCTTGCTTTTAACTTTCCGCTAAAGGTAACCATTTCCGTCTTAGGATCTGCCGTAAGATTGACTTCTTCTGCGGCGTAATCGTAAGCGTCTTCTCTCTCAAAAGAAATACAGTCTATTATTACTTGTCCTTCGGTTATGTCGGGGAATTCGAGTTTTAACCCAACCAAATAACCTACTACGTCTAAATTATCTATGCTAAAGTAATACGTAGACATGCCTTGTTCGTTGGGATTTACGTCAAACGTGTTAGAAACCCACTCTTGATTTCCTTGAGAATACACGTGGAGATTAACTTTATCTGCAGAAGTAGCGTTTTGCATTCTTACGAGAATGGTGTTTCTTACGTCTACGAAAGCACTGTAGTGCGAACCCGGCGTTTGATCTGCAAATACCGTAATTACAGGACTTTCTTCTTCGACGTCAATACAAACTTGGTCGTTAGCGTGATCGTATCCGAGAGTGCCTCCTTCTACTTCTACCGCTAAAACACCACGAGGATCAACAAAGTCGAGATCTACAAATCCCACTTCTACGTAATTGATTTCTTTTTGCTTAAACTGCATACCCGTAAAAGACGCTTTTACACCCCAGTTGAATATATTGATCTTAGGGTTGTTAAAAGTATAATCTTCGGTATCAAAATGTCTAAGAATCAACTCTCCGTTAATATAGAACAACAATACGTCTTCGTCGTATACTACTTCTAAATTGTTCCATCTTACAAAGTCTTCGTCTTCAACTTGATTTGGATCTTCGTAATTGGTCGCAATTAAACGTTGACAGTTAGATCCGTTTTTATAATAATTGATATACGCTGCGTCAAAATATGGCAAAATACTAAATTCGTAAAAAGTTCCGCTATCTCCGTCCGGATATACTAATACTCCAAAGTTTTTGGTATCCGTGGATATTATTTTTCCGTCTTCTCTAAAAGATAACGAAAAACTGTTACCTACCGATTCTTCTCCGTTGTAATTGATATAAGTTGCGGCATTTACGTCAAAATTGTTTCTGCTGTAAACTTGCTCTACTTTTCCGTTTACGGTTTCTTCTACAATATCGTAATGAGAATCTGCAACCCAATCGGGCACTTCTGCTTCCGCTACGGAGCCAAACGCCATATTTTTAACCGAAGGCATAAACGAAGCGTTATTTACCCATTTAGCATGGGCGTGCATATTTACCTTAGCGTTTGTAAACTTTAATTCGTTTAAGTTGCTGGACGCTACTACTTCGTCGTTGAGAAGAACTTGAGAAGCCCCTCTTGCAAAAACCAATTTAACGTTAAACCAACCACTATCGTCGGTCTCGTAGTTTTCTCCCGCTCTTCTTACGCCGTTTTCGTAAATAAATACGGCGTTAAAATACGGCTCGAACTGGAAAGCTATTTCTTTATTGTTTTGATCTCTTACGTAAACTATAAAATAATGTCCGTCTTTTGGAGCGTATTGTCCCCATTTTAAATCAAAAGACAATACGTTGTAATTAGCGGAATTTCCGTTATAAACGAGATATTGTAAATCCCTATAACTGTCCGGCGAAGTATAGATTGTTTCTCCGTTTTCCGTAGAGGTTGTAAACGAACCGTACCATTCCGTTTGAGGCGTTGACAATTGCGTTTTGCTAAAAGTAATATTTTTTACCGAAGGGAGCATTCCCCAACAAGAGAACTTAGCTTGTGCTCCGGTAAAATCCACACCACCGGTATAGTATTTTTCTATGGTTTTTCCACCAAAAGAAAAACTTACGTAATCCATGCCGACTTTTACAACTGCTTTATTCCAGCTATCCGTCGTTACGGCATTGTAATTGACACCTTCTAAACGGTGATCGCTCCATTTTACGTACATAGAATTGTATCTTGGAGAAATTTGGAATTTTAAAGTATCTCCCTCTTTAGCGGTTAAAACTAAAGTGATATTTCTCGTATCGTCTCCGTTGCTTGCACTGTTTATGCGAAGATCGTACTCTATAAGAGTATTGTCCGAAATCCCCCCGCTTAAAACAAGTTCTTGAACGTCGCCAACAGCACCACTTGCAGTATAAATGCTTGAACCTGTTCCTTCTTCCGTGCTCTCCGTCCAACTAGTGCCGGTCCACACGCTACTATTTGATTGTTGCGTTTGTGCAAGAGCAATAGGAAAAGCACTGCACACTCCTACAACCAACGACACGATAAACGTCGAAATTAAAACTGATAAAATCGTCTTTCTTGTCTTCATTGCGATTTCCTCCTATAATAATATTTTAACATTTTTCGTCCATATTTACAATATAATTTTTCTATTGCTTTTTGCAATTATAGTGCAAAAATTCTCTATTGTAAATTTTTGATAAAAATATTATAATGCAACTTTTTAGACAATTGACCTATGCTCATATTTACATTTTTAAAACCGACAAAATTTAAAAGACAGCAACACCTTTCGGGGTTGCTGCCTTTTAAAATATATGATAAGGGGGAAAATGATGAGCGTTTTATAACGGATACCGTTTGCGGTACCGCCCGTAGCAACGTAATTAAATCGTCCCGTTTGCGGTAAGATTTTTAAACGAGATATTTTTTGTTCGTGTTTGCACTTACAACTTTTAGCTCGCTTTATTTACTACGCCTATATCTTACTACATCGATTTGTTTTTGTAAAGCAAAAAACGATTGATTTTTAAATTTTTTTGAAAAAATAATATATTTTACAATTTTATTATAAATTTTACAACTTTGCGTATTTTTTGTGTTTAAATTTGTGGTTTTGTAAAAAATACAATTAAAAACTTTATTAAATAAAACAAGGCGTGTTATATTAGAATAAAATTTTTAATTAAAACGGCAAAAACCAAATCTACACACCTTTATAAATATCAAAAATTATTCTACCTTATCCGTTAAATCGTTTAAAATATTTTCTGCCACTTTAGAAATTTCTTTTAAAGCACCCTTTTCGAAAGGAGATTTAAGCCCAGCCATCTCAACAAGTTGCGTAAAGGTATAATTACCCGTGCGCTTAGCGTGATTTAAATAAGTATTAAACGCTTTGTCGTAATCTTTAAGACTCTCTGCCAAAAATTCTATCGCTATAGTTTGCGCTAAGCAATAATCTATATAATAGAAAGGAGATTCGAATATATGGTTTTGATACTGCCATCTCGTACCAAGTTCTAAATATTCTATTCCTTCGGCATCCATATACGGTCTAAACTGTGCTTCTAATTTCTTCCAAACATCCTTTCTTTCCTTCGGTGTCATTTGCGGGTTTTCGTAAACGATTTCTTGGAAATAATCCACTATCGTGCCGTAAGGAATAAATGTCAAACTGTCAAAAAGGTGTTTATATTTATATTTTTCGGCATCTTTGCCAAAAAACTTTTCCATGTACTTCCACGCAAAAAACTCCATGCTCATGGAATGGGTTTCTGCTGTTTCCATACCGCCGAGATCGAGTTCGTAAGTCATATCGTTTACACCTGCAAAATATGCAAAAGCGTGTCCTGCTTCGTGCGTTATTACGTCTACGTCTGCGGTTGTTCCGTTAAAGTTGGCAAGGATAAACGGTTGTTTATACGTAGGGAAAGAAGTCATATATCCACCCGTCCACTTGCCCTCTCTAGGCATTACGTCGAAAGCGTCGGACTCGAACATCATATCTATAAACTCCGAAGTTTCTTTACTTAAATCGTGATACATTTCTCTACCTGCGTTAAGTATGCCTTGCGCATCTAAAATAGGCGTTGGATCTTGATTAAAATAAGTATCGTTGTCGTAAAGTTTAAGTTGGTCTATTCCGAGTTTTTTTGCAACCTTTTCTTTAAGTTTAGAAACTACGGGAACTATATCGTTTAAGACGTTTTCTCTAAAAACTTTTACAGTGTCTTTATTGTAACAAGTTCTTTGCATTCTGTTGTATCCGAGTTCAACAAAGTTTTCGTATCCAAGTTTTTTTGCCATTTTATCTCTAACTTTGACCATTTCGTCAAATACATCGTCTATAAACTGGCTATTTTTATTTAATGTTTTACCAAGTGCGTTATAGGCTTCTTTTCTCGTCTGTCTATCGCTGTCGGTCATAAACTTTCTTAAAGCGCCCAAAGTTATCTTTTCTCCACGGAAATCGTAAAGCATTTCCGAAACGAATTTAGAATACTTTGTACGCAATGCGTTTTCTTGTTGCATTTCTTTTAAAACCCTTTCGTCTGCACACTTTAAAGAAAGCTCGTACATTTTAATAATTAAAGGGTTAATTTTACTTTTTGCTTGCTCTAAATACGGAGAATCCAAAAAAGCTTTTACGTACTTTAAGTCGTACATTTGAACTTCCGGCAAAGCTAAGTCGTAGTATTCTACTTCCGCATTGTAAAACTCGTCGTGAGTGTTGAGATTAAATCTGGTGTTTGCCAAATTCGACATAGTGGTGATCTCTTCTCCGAGTTTTACGTAATTATCTCTCGCATTCAATAAATCTTCGACACACTTAGCGTTTTTTGCTTGATCGATTATCTCCTTCATTCTTTCTATAGCTTCTTCTTTTGTTACCCTTTTATAAGCCATATCTTTAATCTTGGTGTAAGCCATAAAAACTCTCCTTTTTATCGTTATTTTGGTTTTTTATTCGGAATATATTTCTATAAGTTTAAGTATTACTTCTACCATTTTTTCCATACTTTCTACAGGGATAAACTCTTTTCTTCCGTGAAAATTATGTCCTCCGGTAGAAAGATTTGGACACGGCAATCCTTCGAAAGAAAGTCTTGCACCGTCTGTTCCTCCTCTTATAGGGACGATTATCGGATCAACGCCAACCGCAAGCATTGCTTTTTTTGCGTTTTCTACCAAATGAAAATTATTTTCGATTATTTCCTTCATGTTGTAATAACTATCTTTTACCGTCGTCTCGAAAAGGTTTTCTCCGTATTTTTCGTTAAGTTTTTGTGCAACGCTTAAAAAATAAGTCTTTTTTTCTTCGAACTTATTTTTATCGTGATCTCTTATGATATATTTTGCAGTTAGATTTTCTACTCCGCCAACGACGTCGTTTGCCATGTAAAACCCTTGGTATCCTTCTGTGTTACACGGTCTTTGATCTTGTGGCAATAAAGCGTGGAATTCCGCAAATAAGTCTATGGCGTTCTTCATAACCCCCTTAGCGCTACCCGGGTGAATACTTACGCCGTTGATTTTTAAAAGACCTGCTGCTGCGTTGAAATTTTCGTACTCGATTTCTCCGAGTTTACCACCGTCTATCGTATATCCAAAATCCGCACCAAAATCTTTTACGTTAAAATAATCCACCCCACGACCTACTTCTTCGTCAGGAGTAAACGCAACGAAAACGTCCCCATGTAAAACGGAAGGATTATTTACCAAATATTCTATTGCTTGCATTATCTCTGCAACTCCCGCTTTGTCGTCTGCTCCGAGCAAGGTGTTGCCGTCCGTAACGATAAGATGTTTACCTACGTATTCTTTTAAGTCCGGAGTTTCTTTTTCTGTCAATTTTACTCCAAGCGTTTGGTTTAAAACTATATCTCCGCCGTTATACAATACAATACTTGGCTTTACGTTTTCTCCGCTTACAGCAGGAGATGTATCCACGTGAGATATAAAGCACACCTTTTGACCTCCTTGCTTATTTGCAGGGAGTTTTGCCGTTACGTAACCGTACTCGTCTATTTTAGTTTGCAAACCCCACTTAGAAAGTTGGTCTTTTAATAAATTTAATAGTACCAATTGCTTTTGCGTACTAGGAAATCTC
>JAZNFL010000020.1:0-3448 GCA_045589135.1 Christensenellaceae bacterium | reverse complement strand
TGGTCGGCTATTTGGTAACTATTTGGCTATTTGTCGGCGTTGCTTTTTAAAAAGATTTTGCCAAGGCTTAGCGGTGCTTTGTTATTTGTAATAGAAAAAATATCATATAACTATTGACAAACAATAAAAATATGATAAAATATACAATATATAGTGAAAAATAATAAGGAGTGCGTAATGAAAAATTTATTATGCTTAATTTTAAGTTTGGTTGCGTTGTTTGCGTTTAGTTCTTGTACGGTAAAACCGCAAGCTTGGGCAGGTGGCGACGTAGAAACCGAACAAACGTCGGATAGCGATAAAGAAGTCGTGGATTTATTTGACGTCAGCGATAATAAAATCCCGTTGACAAGCGCATCAAACAGACAATTTAGACAAGACAAAATTCAAGTCGTTTTTAAACAAACCCAAGAGTTTCCTAATTTAAATACAGAAGATTTTAATTTTGACAATGCGGATAGTGTAACGTATCTTCAACAAAAGCCAACGGAAGCTTTCGTAACGGAAGAATACTTGTCGGATTTTAGACAAATTGCCGATATTTATTTAAAGCAATCCGGAAGACAAGAGGTTTTACAAGCGATAGAATATTTTTATTCTTTAGAATACGTAAAATACGCAACGGTTTATTATACCGATATGCAAGAAGTTTGCACAGTCCAAGAAGACAAATTGACGGAAGAAGTCGTTTTACAGATTTCTCAAGATTACCAAGCTAAGGGTATGGAGTTCGACTACGAGTCTTTTTACGGAGAATACGACGGTGCGTACGTGTTTTTCCATAAAGGTGGGGCACAGGCGTTTAAAAACGTATTTATAAATAACGCCGTATTTAAGTATCCTTCTTATTGGCAAATTTACGTTTGGAAGGACGGACAGATATACAAATTAAAACAAGCATGGTCTAACGGCGTAATCAGTCAAGAGAATTTAGAAGAAATAACTTACCATCATTACGCCTACGTAGTAGAAAAGTATCCGCACTTAAAAGACGGTTATTTTTCGATGGAAAATTTAAGAAATTATTTTTAATAAAAATTAGACAATAAAATAGATTGTTTTAATAATAACGGTGTATTGCAATAAGTAGCTTTGGGATAATTTGTAAATAAAGGTTGATTATTTTTTATAAATAGTGTAAAATATATTTATAAAACGATTTTTTGGTCGGCAAAGCGCAAACGGTTTTGTCGATAAAGGGGACCGTTATGAAGTTAATGAATGCCATTAGGCTTACGATTGCAAATTTTAAGTCTGCGTATAAAAGTATGTTTTATAGGCTTTTGACTTTTTTGCTTGGCGTAGTGCTCGTATACGTTTGGTTTTACGCTTCTTTAAAAAATTTGTTTTCTAACGCTTGTTTTAAAGAACTTTTCAGCAATATAGGCGGGGTAATAAGGTCCTTCCTAGGACATGGAGAAGGCTCTAAATACGCAGAACTCGTCAGTCAAAGCATAAGGGATTGCGTAAACTTCGTCAAGGCAGACCCAACCGACTTTGTCGTAGCGTTTTTCGGATTGTTATTTATTCTTTTGTTGTATAGATTTTTATCCGGATACTCTAACTTTGCAATGGGCAATTTAATAAACGACCATATGTCCACCATATCCCATTACGCTTACTTGTCGTCGCTTTTCAGAAGTTTTGGCAAAAGCACGGTTTATCAACTCGTATATACGGTATTTACCTTTGTATTCGACGTTGCGATAATCTTATTGAGCGGTTTGGTTTTCTTTGTTGGGATAGAATTTATCGGTGTGTTTGCATTCCCCGTTACGGTGCTTTGCTTCGTTTTGTTATCTGCTTTAAGACTTACGCTTACTTCTCAATTTTTGCCGTCGGTTATATGTAAGCACGACGGAGTGTGGAAGTCCTTCGTTAAGTCGTGCAAGTTGGGATGGGGTAATTTCCGCAAATTATACGGAATGTACGTTTTGGCGGTTTCTTTGATATATTATTTAGTCGTTTCCGTAGGTGTAATTACCTTTGGTGCAGGGCTTATAATGATAATTCCGCTTGGTTATACTTTTTTAATCTGCATACAGTTTTCTACTTATTACTCTATGCATTTAATGAAGTATTACATCGATTACGATCATATTTATATTCCTAAAGAACTCAGAGAACACGACGAAAATTTATTAAACGGAATAGATATAGATTAATTTATGCCGTTTAACGGTAAAAGGCATATTATAAACAAAAATTATTAAAAACGGCTCTATCCTAAAATATGGGACAGAGCCGAAAACTTTTATAAAAGAAAATGCGCCGACCTTAAAGTTAAAGCCGACGCATTTTTTATAGTTGTTAAATTAACTAATAATTTTATAGTTATTAAAATATAAACGTTTTTAAAGTAAAACGTTATAATAAATTGTTTTTGGTTTTATAGTCGATAAGGGCAGCAGCAAGCTGATCCGGACAGGACGTGTTGTTTCTGCATTGTATACCTTTAAGAATTCCTATAACTTCGTCGATGTCTTTGCCGTTTACAAGTTTAGCAATGCCTTGAAGGTTTCCGTTGCATCCACCCATAAATTTGACGTTGGTAACTTTTTTGTCTTCCGTTACGTCAAAAAGTATTTGTCTAGAACAAGTTCCTCTTGTGTTAAATGTTTGCATGTTTTCTCCTTTAATCGACGAGATTATCGTAAATCAACTGATATACGTCCGTCGCTTTTTCTACCCATTTTTTATAAATATTTTTAGCCGTTTGTCTATTGGGGACGGTAAATTTAAGTTCGAGAAGTGGCTGAGCGGGGTCTAATATCTTTAAAAACACCGTATACGTGCCGTCTCGGTTTTTGTAATAGTCGGAAGTGCATTCTTGTTTTTTTCTGTACTTAGAGCGGTTGTTCCTCGTAAACACCGTAATTGCCTCTCTGATAGATGCGGGTATTTGGGTGTAGAAGTCGGCAAGACAGTTTCTTCCGTCGGGCGTTATGCTGTATAAAGGTTCTCCTCCGTAAGATATATCCGTTATAAAAGAATGGTCTAAAAGCATGTTTATGATAGGCTTGCAGTCCATATAGGTTATCCATTCGTTAGAGGAGCAACACATATCGAGTAAAGTGTTTTCTGATAGAGGGGTTTCCATCTTATCGAAGACGAAAAGCATTATTAATTTGTTTATTGTAGAGTCGCCTTTGATAAGCATAATTTTCTCCCTTTAAGGCTTAACCTTTAAAGGAAAGCCAAAAATTAAAGTTCTTCTGTAAATTGTTTTAATTCTTCCAAAAGACCGTCGCAGTCTTTTGCGTAAATTTCCACGTTGATAGGTTTAGATAGGTCCAAACTAAAAATTCCTAAGATAGATTTGGCGTCGACGACGTAGCGTTCACTTCTCAAATCAATATCAAACGGATATTTTTGTACGATGGCAACGAATTCTTTAACTTGGCTCGCCATTTTTAAAGAAATTTGTAAAGCCTTCATAAACAGTACC
>JAZNFL010000019.1:0-4025 GCA_045589135.1 Christensenellaceae bacterium | reverse complement strand
AATCGTGCATAAAAAAAGGAAAATTGGCAAGTAGTTTAGTATAATAATAATGTAATAGTAAATATAATGCCATTATAAAAATTTTACTTTGGAGGATCGGCTCTTGAAGGATATAACGTATAGAAAAGAACGAGAGTTTTTATCACCGTACGCAACAAAATCTTCAGAAACCGCAGGAAGAAAACGCCCGGAAGAATCTTGTCCTATGCGCACGGAATTTCAGCGAGATCGTGACAGAATAATTTATTCTAAGGCGTTTAGGAGATTAAAGAACAAAACTCAAGTCTTTTTTTCTCCGGAAGGCGATCATTACATAACTAGACTTACGCATACGTTGGACGTCGCTCAAATATCAAGAAGTATCGCAAGAGAACTTTGCTTAAACGAAGATTTGGCAGAAGCAATAGCTCTTGGACACGATCTTGGACACACGCCGTTTGGACATGCAGGAGAGAGATGTTTAGATAAGTTAAATCCCCAAGGGTTTAAGCACAACGAGCAATCTTTAAGGGTTGTCGACGTAATAGAAAACTTAAATCTTACCGAAGAAGTAAGGGATGGCATTTTAAATCATAAAACAAGCTTAAATCCTTCAACATTAGAAGGACAAGCAGTGCGCATTGCAGACAAAATTGCATACGTCAATCACGATATAGAAGACGCTTTAAGAGCGGGTATGATACAAGAAGACGAGTTGCCGTCGGCAAGTGTTAAGCTTTTGGGTAACGGTTCGAGCAAAAGGATAAACACCATGATAGCGTCAATTGTAAAAAACAGCTTTCAAAAGCCCATAGTCGCAATGGAAGACGACGTATATAGTGCCACTATGGAATTGCGAGAGTTTATGAACGTAAAAGTTTATCGTAACGCACTTGCAGAAGCACAAGAAAAAAAGGCTTTTAATATGATAAGCGCACTATATAATTTTATAAAAAGTTCTCCGGAAGTAATGCCCGATGGATATAAAAAACTTTTAGAGTTTTCTTCTTTGGATCAAGTGGTGTGCGATTATATTTCCGGAATGACGGATATGTATTCTATATGCGTATTTAAAAAATATTTTACACCGGATAACTTTATTTTATAACCTTTTTACAGTAATCGTATTTAGTAAAACATGTATAATGACGGGTAAAGTCCTTCGATATATCACTTTGAATTTATATTAAGCAAGACAATATATAATTGACGTGTTACGACGGAGCGATTTGTTTTAACGCAAAAAGACAAAAGATAATTAAGGAGAAAAACAATGTCGGGTTTGGACGATAAATTTATTGAACAACTTAAAAACAAAGTCGACATCGTTGATCTTGTCGGGCAATACACGAGATTACAACATAAAGGCGGGCAGTATTGGGCTTGTTGTCCTCTCCCCGGACACTCGGAGAGAACGCCGTCTTTTGCAATAAATAAGGACGGACAGTTTTATCATTGCTTTGGTTGTCATAAGGGTGGCGACGTAATAAAGTTCGTAGAAGAAACCGAAAGTTTAGAATTTGTAGAAGCAGTAAAATTTTTATGCGACAAATACAAAATCGAAATGCCGGAATTAAAAAAATCTGACGAAAAACGAAACGAGAGAATTTCTAAAAAAGAAAGGATATTAAGTCTTTTAAAAGATACTGCGCTTTTTTACGTCAAAAATTTAGAGGATAAAAAATCCAAACCTTTTCACGAATACATGCAAAAAAGAGGCTTAACCCATAGCGTAATAAGACGATTTGGGTTAGGAGCTTCTTTAGATTATAATTCTTTGCCAAAGTTTTTAAAAGAAAAGGGCTATACAGAGCAAGAGATGTTGGATAGTGGTACGGTTTCTAAATCGGATAGCGGTAGATTGTTCGACTGTCAAGCAGAGAGATTGATTTTTCCCGTAATAAATAATTTCGGGGACGTTATCGCTTTTTGCGGAAGAATTCTCTTTGCAAAAGAAGGTGTCGGCAAATATAAAAACACTAGAGAAACTCAAGTTTTTGTTAAAAACAAAACTTTATATAACATAAATAACTTAAAAAAAGAAAAGCTTACGACGGATTTAAAATACGTAATCGTCGTAGAAGGGCATATGGATGCCGTAAGCGTATATAATGCAGGTTTTAGAAACGTCGTTGCGAGTATGGGTACGGCTTTTACCAAAGAGCAAGCAAAATTGCTTAAACGCTACAGCGAAAAGATTTTAATTTCTTTTGATGGCGACGCTGCAGGTCAAAAAGGAATGCTTAGAGGTTTAGAGATATTGCGAGACGAAGGGTTGGACGTAAAAGTCGTTTGTTTACCCGACGGAATGGATCCCGACGACGTAATTAATAAACAAGGGACGCAGGCGTATCAAAAGCTTTTAGACGAGGCTCTTTCTCTTATAGATTACAAATTGTATTTGGTCAACAAAAAATACGATTCTACAACTCTCGAAGGCAAAAGAGCGGTAACTAAAGAGTCCGTAGCGGTGATTTCGGAATGCGATAGCGAATCCGAAAAAGAAGAGAGATTGCGTGCTTTAAGCAAAAAGATGCAAATTACTTACGAATCTTTGTATAAAGATTTAAACAACGTAAAGACTTCTAAAGAAGAAGTCTCAATTAAAGAAGAAAAAAACAAATCGCAAGTTCCGGATAAAATACTGCAAGCAGAGAGATTTGTGTTGGCGGCTATTTTATATAAAAAGCCGTACGTTTATGCCGACGACTTAGAAGAAATAGAATTTTTAGACCAAACGAACTCTTCTATTGCGGAGTTTATCAAAGAGAAAATTTCTAACGGGCAAGAGATTAAAATATCAGTTATTTCCGGTGTTTTGGGCGACGGAGGTTACGAGGATTTAAATAGCCTTTTGATGTCTGGAGAAGGTGTCTTTGATAAGCCTATAGAACAAAGATATTATTCGGATTGTCTTATTGCTTTAAAAAAAGAAAATTTGACTAGGCAAATAGAAAAATTAAATGCTGAATACACATCGGAAACCGATATGGACAAAAGAAAGCAAATTGCTGTAAAGATATTAGAAAAAAGCAGTCGATTGACAAAATTATAATTCAAACGGAGGATAAAATGAATACTTCTGAAGAAATTTTAAGCAAGATTATCGAAGAGATAGAAAAAGAGTTTAAGAAGAAAGGCGAAATAACCACCGAAGAACTCTTCGAAAAAGTGGACAAGTACGGCACGGACGCTACTCAGATAGACGCTGTATATAAAGCCCTTGACGAAATGGGAGTAAAGGTAATCAACGAATACGAAAGAGATAAGGATTTATACGACCAACTCGTCAAAGAAATAAGCATGGACGATCCCGTCAAGATGTATCTTAAAGACATAGGTAAAGTTCCTCTTTTGTCGGCAGAAGACGAAGTAGAACTTTCGAGAAACATGATGGAAGGGGACGAAGATGCAAAGCAAAGACTTTCAGAAGCAAACCTGCGTTTAGTTGTTTCTATAGCAAAAAGATACGTCGGTAGAGGTATGCAGTTTTTAGATTTAATTCAAGAAGGTAACCTTGGCTTAATGAAGGCCGTAGAAAAGTTCGACTATCAAAAGGGCTTTAAGTTTTCGACGTACGCAACTTGGTGGATAAGACAGGCGATAACGAGAGCAATAGCCGACCAGGCGAGAACCATTCGTATACCTGTCCATATGGTAGAAACCATAAATAAGCAAGTTAGAGTTGCGAGAGAATTATTGCAAAGATTCGGCAGAGAGCCGACTCCGGAAGAGATCGCAAAAGAAATGGGCGTTTCGGAACAAAGAGTAATAGAAATACAAAAGATTGCACAAGATCCCGTTTCGTTAGAAACTCCTATCGGCGAAGAAGAAGATAGCCATCTTGGAGATTTTATCGAGGACGAAGGTGCTTCTGCTCCAAGCGATATTTTGGCAACGACTATGCTTAAAGAACAGCTTATAGGGGTTTTAGATACTCTTACCCCAAGAGAAGAAAAAGTTTTAAGACTTCGCTACGGTATTGACGACGGAAGACAAAGAACTTTAGAAGAAGTCGGTAAAGAATTTAACGTAACGAGAGAACG
>JAZNFL010000018.1:0-12828 GCA_045589135.1 Christensenellaceae bacterium | reverse complement strand
TTAATACTTAAAAATGTTGATTTAAGACGTTTTTACAAACGGTTTTATAAATGTAAGGAAAGATATGGAAACATTAGAAAAACTCAATTTAATAAGACTTTCCGGTACGGACGTCAAAAAATGTATGAAGTGCGGTAAATGTTCTGCAAGTTGCCCTTCTTTTGAAGAAATGGATATAAAACCGCATCAGTTCGTCGGTTTTTTGGCTAACGGAAGAACGGAAGAGTTGCTTAAAAGCAAATCTCTATGGAGTTGTCTATCGTGCTTAACTTGCGTCGAGCGTTGTCCAAGAGGGGTTGCTCCCGCAAACGTAATAGAAGCCGTCAGAGTAACGGTAGAGAGAGAACAAGGCAAAGACGGGGTTTTAGCAGAAGATATTATAGATATAGTTGACGACAAAACTCCACAACAGCTTTTGGTTTCGGTTTTTAGAAAGTACAAAAAATAGTTTTATAATAGATTAAAATGACGTCTGTATAGACGTGCAAAGTAGGGATTATTATGCAAAGAATAGGTGTATTTACGTGTTATTGCGGTTCTAATATTTCTGCCACCGTAGACGTAGAAAAGGTTGCAGAAACGCTTAAAAAAGAACCCGGCGTTGTGTTTTCGGCAACGTATCAATATATGTGTTCAGAAAATGGACAACAGCTTATTAAAAACGCAATAAAAGAACATTCTTTAACGGGGATAGTCGTATGTGCGTGCTCTCCAAGAATGCACGAGACTACTTTTAGAAAAACCGCAGAATCGGTTGGCTTAAATCCGTATATGGTAGAAATAGCCAACATTAGAGAGCATTGCAGTTGGATTCATAAAGACAAGGAAGAAGCCACCGAAAAAGCCATCGTTTTAGGAAGAACGGCTATAGCAAAGCTAACCTTAAATAAACCTTTGTCCGCTATGGAAACGGGGGTTACTAAGCGTGCGTTAGTCATAGGTGGCGGTATTGCGGGGATTCAGGCTGCGCTCGATATAGCGGATGCGGGATATAAGGTTGACATAGTAGAAAAACGTCCGACCATAGGTGGAAGAATGGCTCAACTTGATAAAACTTTTCCTACGCTCGACTGTTCTGCGTGCATACTTACGCCTAAAATGGTAGATTGCGCCCAACACGAAAACGTGACTATTTATTCTTATAGCGAAGTCGAAGAAGTAAAAGGTTTCGTGGGCAATTTTACAGTTAAAATTAAGCGCAAAGCAAGATATATCGACGAAACCAAGTGCACCGGTTGCGGTATATGCGTAAACGTTTGTCCTTCTAAAAAGGGAAAGGACGAGTTTAACGAAAAGCTCAATAACCGTCCTGCAGTTTACATACCGTTTGCTCAAGCAATACCAAACGTCGCAGTTATAGACCAAGAGCAGTGCATTAAGTTAAAAACGGGCAAGTGCGGACTTTGTCAAACCAAATGCGGAGTTGGTGCGATAGATTATACTCAAAAAGACGTTTACGTAGAGCAAGAATACGGAGCGATTGTGGTTGCGACGGGTTATAAGCCGATTTCTTTAAAGAACTTTAACGAGTACGGATACGAGGACAATCCGGACGTTATAACGTCTTTGGAGTTAGAGAGATTGATGAACGCCGCAGGTCCGACCAAAGGGAGTTTATTAAGACCAAGTAGTGGAGAACATCCAAAGGATATAACTTTTATACAATGCGTCGGATCGAGAGACGTTTCTGGTTGCGGAAAGCCTTATTGCAGTAAAATTTGCTGTATGTATACGGCAAAACACGCAATGCTTATAAGAGAAAAATATCCCGACGTTAAAGTTAGGGTATTCTATATAGACGTAAGAACTCCCGGCAAAAATTACGACGAGTTTTATCGCAGAGCGGTGGAGTCTTTTGACGTCGAGTATATTAAAGGAACGGTGGGTAAAGTTTACCAAGAAGACGGCAAGCTTACCGTTTGCGGAGTGGATTTATTAGAAAACAGACAAATAGTAGTAAAGTCGGATATAGTCGTTCTTGCGACGGCAATAGAGCCGGACGAAACTGCTAAAAAACTTGCTACGACCTTAGCCGTAAGCACGGATACAAACGGATTTTTTACAGAAGCGCATGCAAAACTCCGTCCGGTAGAAAGCCCGACGGCAGGTATTTATTTGGCGGGTACGTGTCAAGGTCCTAAAGACGTTCCGGAGACTGTTTCTCAAGCGTCGGCTTGCGCATCTAAAGTTATAGGTCTTTTATCTAAAAAGTCTTTAAAATCCAATCCTTGCGTTGCCGTATCTAACGAAAACGTTTGTAACGGTTGCGGACAATGTGCTAACGTCTGTCCTTACGGAGCGATAACTTACACAAATAAACACGTAAGGGGAGAAAACGGAAAGTTTGTTTTAAGACGTGTTGCAGAAGTAAACCCAGCGACGTGTCAAGGCTGTGGAGCGTGTACTGTAACGTGTCCTTCTAAGGCTATGGATTTACTTGGGTTTAGTTTAGAGCAAATAAATAAGGAGGTAGAAGCGTTATGCAAGATTTAAAGGATAACAAAAAACCTCTTATAGTAGCTTTTTGTTGTAATTGGTGCAGTTATGCGGGGGCGGATCTCGCCGGGTCTTCCAGACTTTCTTATCCGGCAAACGTAAAGATAATTAAGGTGCCGTGCAGTTGCAGGGTAGATCCTATATTTATTTTAAAAGCCTTCCAAAGAGGTGCGGATGGCGTAATAGTTTGCGGATGTCATCCGGGGGATTGCCATTATTCGGAAGGCAATTACAGAACGAGAAGAAGACTTGGTTTGATGTTTTCTATGCTCAATTATTTAGGCATAGAAAAAGAGCGCACGAGATTAGAATGGGTGTCCGCTTCGGAAGGGGTTAAATTTGCAACCGTCATGAACGACTTTGCAAAGACTATATCCGAACTTGGAGAAAACCGCAGATTGGAGGATTTAAGATGCAAAAAATAGAAGAATTAATGCTCCAAAAAGCTCAAGAATATTTAAATTCTGGAAAGGTTGATAAGGTTATCGCATGGAAGCGTGGGGAGGCCATTTACGACGTTTCTCCCGCCACTTTTACAAAGGACAATCTCGAAGGTTTTGCGTACAACTGTTTTTGCGGTAGCAACTTATCTAAGTATTTGGTAAAAGAAACTTTAAAATCGGACAAAATACTTATCTTTTTAAAACCGTGCGATACGTATAGTTTTAATCAACTCGTTGCAGAAAACCGCATTGATAGAAAAAACGTAACCGTTATAGGTATAGAGTGTCAAGGCAAACTGTCTGTATCAGAGATAAATAAACAAGGAATAACGGGTATAACCGACGTAAAAGAAAACGGTTATAATTTGGATATATTTACCGTTTACGGCAATACGTCTAAAGTAAAGGCGGATTTTTATTTAGAAAAATGCAAGTCTTGTAAGAGCAAGGAGTTTGCCGTATTTGACGAACAAATAGTTTTAAACGATATGTATTCTGACAGTCAAGAGAGATTTAAAGAGGTAGAAAAACTCGAAGCTATGACTGCGGAAGAAAGGTATAATTTTTGGCAAGAGCAACTTTCTAAATGTATAAGATGTGACGCTTGTAGGAACGTTTGTCCTGCATGTACGTGCATTAATTGCGTGTTTGACAATCCTAAGTCGGGGGTAGAAGGAAAGGCAAATCCAGATTCTTTCGAAGAAAAACTCTATCACATAATAAGGGCTTTCCACGTCGCTACGAGATGTACCGACTGCGGAGAGTGTTCTAGGGTTTGTCCGCAAAACATTCCTTTGCACTTAATTAACAGAAAGTTTATAAAGGACGTCAATTTAAATTTTGGAGAATACCAAGCGGGCAAAACCACGCAATCTAACAATCCGTTGACGGATTTTTCTGTTGACGACGTCGAGCCCAATAAGGTATCGGAGGTCAACACATGATTAAAATTAACGTTTGTAATTTAGATAAATTATATTCTTTAATATCGCAAGAGTTCCCCCTCTTTTTGCCGATAGAAAGGGGAGAAGAAGTAAATTATTCTCTATGGGATAAAGATTCTAAGGTAAGTTTGTTTACCTTAAAAACCGTAAAATCGGCAAAGGATTGTTTTTTTCCTCAAAGTCAAGATTTGGCGGAGTTTTATAAAGAAGACGAAAAAATTAAAATTTCTCCTTGTAAGGTAATCGAAAAACCTTTCGTCGTAATGGGTGTAAGGGCGTGCGATTATAACGCTTTAAAGTTGTGCGACGAAGTATTTTTATCCCAGCCAAAGGATACCCTTTACCAAAGCGCAAGAGAAAACGGAATAATTATAACTCTTGCGTGCGATCGCCCTGACGAAAGCTGTTTTTGTAACGTTTTTGGCATAGATCTCGCAGATCCGAAAGGCGACGTAACTACTTGGCATATCGGGGACGATATATATTGGAGAAGCAATACGCCAAAGGGAGATATAATTACGGAAAAGGTCAAAGATCTTTTTGACGAAGCCCAAATAAATTTGGTAGAATTTCAACAAAAATTCGCAAGAGAAACGATAAAAAAATTACCGCTTGCTAATTTGGATTTATCGACTTTTAAAAACAGCAGTTTAAAAGAAATTTTCGAATCGAAAAAATGGCAAAAACTTTCGGAAGCGTGTATAGGTTGCGGTTCTTGTACCTTCGTTTGTCCTACTTGCACTTGCTTTGATATTAAAGATTTTAAAGCAAACGGAAAAGTTATAAGGTATAGATGTTGGGACAGCTGTATGTATGCGGATTTCACTAAAATGGCGGGTGGTCAGCCAAGACCTACTCAAAAAGAAAGATTCCGTCAAAGATTTATGCATAAGCTCGTATATTATCCAATGGAGCACGAAGGTAAGTTTTCTTGCGTGGGCTGTGGCAGATGCGTAAAAAAATGCCCGCAAAACTTAAATATAGCAAAAGTAATAAAAAATTTCGGAGGTAAAGCTTAATTATGCAAAGAGATTCTCTTATACCGCAAGTTGCGGTGGTTTTACAAGCCGAACAAACGACGCCCGACGTAAAGACTTTTAAGGTCGTGGACCAAGAAGGGAACAAACCTTTCGAACACATGCCCGGGCAGTGTGCAATGGTTTCTTTGCCCGGGGTGGGAGAAGCGATATTTTCTATAACTTCTTCTCCGACAAACAAGGATTTTTTAGAGTTTTCTATCAAAAGTTGCGGTTGCGTCACGGAGGCGTTACATTCTTTAGAAGACGGTTCTCAAATAACCGTAAGAGGCCCTTACGGAAGAAACTTCCCCGTGGATACCTTTTTTAAAGGTAAGGATTTACTTTTTATCGCAGGAGGAATAGGTCTTGCTCCTTTAAGAAGCGTAATAAACTACGTAAGAGATAACAGAGAAGATTACGGAAAAGTAACTATAATATACGGTGCTAAAACCCCCGAAGATATAGTTTTTAAACAAGAGATCGAGTCGGAGTGGAAAAACACCAAAGACTTTAACGTTTATCTTACGATAGACAAAGAGTGCAACGAGTGGACTTGCCACGTTGGATACGTTCCTGCGTATTTAAAGGAGCTTAACGTAGAAAATTCTTCGGTGGCGGTTCTTTGCGGTCCACCTGCAATGATAAAGTATACCTTAGAAGAACTTTTGCAAGAGGGCTTTAAAAAGGAAAATATCTACACGACTTTAGAACTCCGTATGAAGTGCGGTATAGGCAAGTGCGGAAGATGTAACGTCGGCAATAAGCTCGTTTGTAAAGACGGACCGGTGTTTTCTATGGAAGAATTAGAATGTCTTCCGGACGAATATTGACGGCTTTGCGGTAGGTGTAAACCTATTGTATTTTTAAAGATAAAATTTAAATGGTTTTTTGTAAAGATAAAGGGCGTTTATAAGTTTTTGTAAACGGTATTTTGTCGACGCAAAAATTAAAGTTTGGATAAAAAAATAAGTCGAGTCGCCCCAAAGGCGTTTGACTTAAAAAGTAAAATTACTGTTGCATTAAGAGGTAATTGTTATGGAAAATAAAGTAAACGTCTATTTATTTGGAAAGCGTTATGAAGTTCCGCAAGAGTTGACCATAATGAAGGCTATGGAGTATTGCGGTTATACCTTAAAGAGAGGTTGCGGTTGCAGAAACGGGTTTTGCGGTGCGTGTGCGACTATTTACAGAATTAAGGACAAGGTGGAATTAAAGACTTGTCTTGCGTGTCAAACCAAGGTAGAAGAGGGAATGTACGTTGCTACGTTGCCGTTCTTTCCGCTTGTAAAAAAAGTTTACGATATAGAAAAACTCTCTCCGCAAGAGATGGTTCTTATGCAACTCTATCCGGAGATTTATTCCTGTATTGGATGCAACGCATGCACTAAAGCGTGCCCACAACAGTTAAAAGTTATGCAATATATAGCATACGCTCAGCGTGGAGATTTTAAGGCGTGCGCACAAGAATCATTCGATTGCGTAATGTGCGGAATATGTTCTTCGAGATGTCCGGCGGGGATTTCTCATCCGCAAGTGGCGTTGCTCGTCAGACGTTTGACGGGTAAATATTTAACTCCTAAATCCGAGCATTTGCAAAAGAGAGTTAAGGAGATAGAAAACGGAGAATACGTTTCCGTTATAGAAGATTTAATGCAAAAGCCGATAGAAGAACTTAAAGAACTTTATAATCATAGAGAGATAGAAAAATAAGGAGTAAAGATATGTACGAATATACGGAAGAACAGTTAAACTCAATAAAAAACGTAGAAAGTACGAGAAGTTCGAGAATTAATTGCGATCCTACGAGAATGACCGCAGAAGAAAAAACTCAAATTTTAAAGAAGTTTCATCCCGATTATATAGATTCGGCTTACGCAACTATAGAAGTTGGGAAAAATAAAGGAGAAAAAGCTTTAAAAGAACTCGTCGAGCTTTTACACGGAACTCCTAAAATTTCTACTTTAAAATTCAATTTAAAAAAGCCCGATTACGACGTGGACGTCTTAGTAATAGGCGGTGGTGGTGCTGGATGTTCGGCTGCGATAGAAGCAAATAACACCGGAGCAAACGTATTGGTTGTAACAAAACTCAGAATGGGGGACGCCAACACCATGATGGCGGAAGGCGGAATACAAGCTGCCGACAAAGAAAACGACTCTCCTGCAATACACTATCTCGACGCTTTGGGTGGCGGGCATTTTACCAACAAGCCGGAACTTTTATATAAGCTCGTAAACGAAGCCCCTTCTGCAATAAATTGGCTCAACGACCTCGGGGTTATGTTCGACAAAGACGTTGACGGAAGAATGATAACGACGCACGGTGGAGGAACTTCGAGAAAGCGTATGCACGCTTGTAAGGACTATACCGGTGCGGAAATAATGAGGGTTTTAAGGGACGAAGTTTTAAACAGAAATATAACCGTGGTGGATTTTGCTCCGGCAATAGAACTCATAAAGGACGTCGAAGGCAAAATTGCAGGTGCAGTTTTGCTCAACTTAGAAACGGAAGAAGTTTTAATTGTAAGGGCAAAGACGGTGGTTATTGCGACGGGAGGAGCAGGAAGACTGCACTATCAAGGATTTCCTACGTCCAACCATTACGGAGCAACTGCCGACGGTCTTATAATGGCGTATAGAGCGGGAGCAAAACTTTTATATCAAGAAACTCTACAATATCACCCTACGGGTGCGGCTTTACCAACGCAAATATTCGGGGCTTTGGTAACCGAAAAAGTCCGTTCTTTAGGTGCTCAGCTCGTAAATAAAGACGGCGTAGCCTTTATAAATCCGTTAGAAACCCGTGACGTATCGGCTTCCGGAATAATAAGAGAATGTAAAGAAAGAAACAACGGCGTAACGACGACGGACGGTCAAGGCGTATGGCTCGACACTCCTATGATAGAAATTATCAACGGACAGGGCACTATAGAAAAACGCATACCTGCAATGATGCGCATGTTTGCAAAATACGGCATAGATATAAGAAAAGAACCTATCTTGGTATATCCTACGCTCCATTATCAAAACGGCGGAATAGAGATTTCTTCCGACGGGTTGACTTGTGTAGAAAACTTATACGTTGCAGGAGAAGCCGTAGGAGGGATACACGGTAGAAACCGTCTTATGGGCAACAGTTTGTTGGACATAATAGTTTTCGGCAGAAACGCAGGTAAAAACGCAGGAGAAAAGAGCAAGACCGTGCAAGTAAAAGAACTCTCTTTAAGTCACGTTACGGATTACGTAAAAGAATTAGAAGAAAAAGGCGTAAAATCCTCGGTTGTATCGCCAAAGATTTTGCCGAATTACGCCAAAAAGTTTTAAAGATATAAAAAAATAATAGCAACCTTATTTTTAAAAAATTAATGGAGAACTCCCATGATAAAAGTTTGTTTCGTTTGTTTGGGGAATATTTGCAGATCGCCTATGGCGGAGTTTATTTTTAAAGATTTCGTCAAAAATAAAGGCAAAGAGGATTGTTTTTACGTATTCTCTAAAGGCGTATCGGACGAAGAAGAAGGAAACCCCGTTTATCCACCGGCTAAAAAAGAATTGCAAAAACACGGTATAGATTGCTCCGGAAAGTTTGCAAGTCAGTTTACCGTAAAGGACTATGAGCGATCCGATTACGTTTTGTGTGCGGAAGATAGACACGTAAACAGACTTACTGTTTTGACGGGTGGCGACAAAGATAAAAAAATAAAAAGATTGTTGGATTTTTGTGGTGGTGGAAATATCGCAGACCCTTGGTATACGGGGGATTTTTCGGTTACTTACGACGATATAGTTAAAGGCGTACAAGCTTTTTGGAAGTATTTGGTAAATGACGGAAAAGTTTAATATATTTGATGGCAAAAACAATGGGCGTTTTAGGTAAACGCTTTAAGTGGCATCTGTTACTTTTGCTATTTTATAATTGAGTTACACTAAAGAGGAAGAAGGTTTTGATAAATTTATCTAAGATAAAAAGAATCTTTAAGGACGTGTTTTTCGGTACGGACCTAACCTGTAACAATTGTAGAAAAGAGATATACGGCGGAAGATATTTTTGCCAAGATTGTTACGATAAAATGGTCAAAATTGGAGATGACGCATGTGGTAAATGCGGAAGAAAAACAAAATCTTCGACCATTTGTCTATCGTGTAAAAGTTTTTCTCCGTATTTTGATAAAGCGAGAAGTTTATACGTTTACGACGGCATAGTAAGAAAGAATATAATTAATTTTAAAGACGAAGGAGCAAAGTATTTAGGCGAAGTGTTCGCCGACGAATTGAACGGTTTGTTTGGCAGAGAATTTAAAGATTTCGATTTGTTGGTGCCTGTTCCTATTACTTCTTTTAAACTTAAAGAAAGAGGGTATAATCAAAGTGTGGTTATAGCAAAAGAACTCTCTCGTCTTTGCAATAAAGAAGTCTTTTACGGTGTAGAAAAGGTAAAAGAAACGGGAGATCAAAAGGACTTAACGAGAGATAAAAGAATGGAAAATTTGCGTGGCGCTTTTAAGCTTACACAAAGAGGACTATTAAAAGGTAAATCCATCGTTATAGTCGACGACGTAATGACTACCGGTGCAACGGTTTCGGTTTTGGCAAAAGTTTTAAAAAGAGCGGGTGCTAAAAAGGTAGGCGTTATAACGATTGCTTCCGTAGAAGATAAAGTTAAATATTTTAAGCCACAAAAATAGCATAAGCGTTTTATAATAAAAAATTAGAGTGTTGGAGATTTGCCGATGCTCTTTTTTGTTTTTAGATTGTAGGGAAGTTGGGGTGGTTTTTGTGTTGTTTATCGGGGTTGTGTTTGATGGTTTTTGTGTTGTTTATCGGGGTGGTGTTTGATGGTTTTTGTGTTGGGTAAAAATTTATATTTTGTCTTTTGTGGTACTTATGGGTGGTGTTTGTCAGGGTATTAAAAGGGTTGTAGTCGTGTTTGGTAGGAGTTATCTCTGTTTTGCTCCGTGTTGTTTGTCGGGGGAGGAAATAAAGAGAGCGTTTGCTTTGTGTTTTTGGGGTAATTTGTTGGGTTGTTTGTCTTTTGTTTTGCTCGTTAATCGGTTGTTTAGGTGGTTATTGCGACGGGTGGAAATTTGTATATTGGTTTTTTTGTGTTGCTTGTGTGGTGTTTGTACGCCGATTGGTTTTTGGTCGGGTGTTGTTAAAGTTGGCGAACTTTGTTTTCTTAGTGGAAAATTTTTACGTGTCGTCGTTGCTTTTTGACGATTGGTGTTTTTTAGTCGTCGTAAGGTAAAAGGTTGGTTCTAAAGGCAAAGGTGGTAAAGGAGGAAACGGTGGCGAAAACAAAAAATTCTTCCCAAAACATAAAAAACAGTTGACTCAGACAATACTTCGTGATATGATGTATTGCGTAAGGAGAGGTATATCGTGGATATTCAATTAAAACGAGGGTTGTTAGACGTTTGCGTCTTGGCAGCAATAAAAAACGAAGACTCGTACGGGTATAAAATTATAAAGGATATTAAGCCTTATATCGAGATGTCAGAGTCGACTTTGTATACTATATTAAAAAGGTTAGAGTTGTCTAACATGCTTACTGTATATACCTTGGAGCATGGTGGCAGATTGCGAAAGTATTATCGAATAACTAAAGCAGGGCTTGGACGAATCGAAGATTTTAAAGACGAGTGGAGAGAGATAATGCTAATTTATCAATTTGTATCCAAGGGGGATAGCAAAAAATGAACAAAAAAGAATTTGTTAAAAGTTTACGTGCAAAAATAAAAGGTTTGCCCGAAAAAGAAATAGAAGAGCGCATTAATTTTTATATCGAAATTATCGACGATAAAATAGAAGAAGGTTTGACGGAAGAACAGGCGGTTTTAGAAATAGGACCGATAGACGAAATCGCAAAACAAATAATTGCCGATTCGCCTAACGTTTCTTCTAAACGTAAAAAAGAAAAACGCTTAAAACCTATAGAAATAACTTTGCTTATTCTCGGATCTCCTATATGGATTGCATTAATGGCATGTGCGTTTGCAATTGTCGTTGCATTGGTTGCGGTGGTGTTTTCCGTGTGTGTCGCAATGTGGTCGGTAATAGTTTCTTTATGGGCGGTATTCGGCTCTTTAGGTGTAAGTGGTTTTGCCGTAATAATAGTCGGAGTAGTGCATATTTGTTGCGGTAAAATCTTTGCAGGACTTTTTATGGTTGGCTCAAGTTTGGTTTGTTGCGGTTTATGTATATTGTCGTTTTTTGCTTGCAAGTGGATAACAGCAATGCTTATAAAAGTTACCAAAATGATAGCTTTGGGAGTGTCGAAGATTTTCGTTAAAAAGGAGGCAAAAAAATGAGGACTTGGATAAATATTGGCTTAGTGCTCGTTGCTATCGGAGCGGTAGTCGTTGGGATTTCTTTAATATGCGTGGGGTTTGATATGGGCAAATTGTCATCAGTAAAATTTACGACAAACACTTACGAATTGACGGAAAAATTCAACGATATTTCCGTTAAAACAAACACGGCAGGGGTTAAGTTCGTTGCGTCGCAAGACGAGATTTGTAAGGTTACGTGTTACGAGCAAGAAAAATCAAAACATACCGTTTACGTAGAAGACGGTGTTCTTAAAGTTGACGTAGTAGACAATCGCAAGTGGTACGATTACGTTTCAATTTCTTTTAAATCTCCGCAAATAACGGTGTCTTTGCCGGAAAAAGAATATAATTCTCTTTTTATAAAAGAAAAGACAGGTAGCATAGAAATACCTAAGGAGTTCTCCTTTGTAAATATAGACGTAACCGTTACGACGGGGGACGTCAAATGCAATGCAAACGCTTTAGAGTATATCAAGATAAAGACGTCCACCGGAAAAATTAGAGTAGAAGACGTATCGACGGATTTGTTGGATTTATCCGTTACGACCGGCGACGTTTATTTATCCAAAATAAACTGCGGAAATTTAAGCGTTAAAGTTTCTACCGGGGATACAAAAGTGTTTCAAACCAAGTGTAAAAATTTTACCTCTAAAGGAAGTACGGGCGACGTTTATTTAAAAAATCTCGTTGCGACGGAAAATTTTTGGATAGAAAGAAGCACGGGAGATATAGAGTTTAAAGAGTGCGACGCAAACGAAATTTATATAATAACCGATACGGGCGACATAGAGGGAAGTTTGCTTACGCCTAAGATTTTTATTGCCGATTCTGACACGGGTGACGTGGACGTTCCTAAGACGACAACGGGAGGAAAGTGCGAAGTTATCACCGATACGGGAGATATAGAAATTTCTATATGTAGCTAATAGTTTGGCAAAAAAATTAAACCGATTGCAATTTATATAAAAGAAAGTTAAAGTTTTAAATTTTTATAAAACGTATAAAAAGTCCGATGCTTTAGCGTGATACTCTTAACAGAGTATCACTCTAACTCTATTCGCCTACGGCGAGTTCTATTGCTTCGCAGTGATATTCGGCTCCGGCCGAGTGGTATTCGCTACGCGAGTTTTGGAGGCGAATAGAATATAACTGCTCTGTTTACAGAGCAATATCACTTTTGCGGTGGCAAAAATATCACGTTGTTGCGAAGCAACAATCATATCACTAAAAACTATCAGGAAGAGCGCACTTACTCACCACCGAAAGTGGTAGTGCTATACAAAAGAGCCGATACGGAATCAAATCCATATCGGCTTTTTTACTGTCCTTTATCACTCGTCGGGATACGCATCTGCGTTTTTAATTTTTAATTCACATTATGAGAAGCACGCGCAGGATTTATGCAAGACGCAGCACCGAATTCGTTATTTCACGTTCGATCATATTATGTCCAAGTTCGCTCGGATGAATACCGTCGTCACACAGGCAATCGCTGTACCGATGCGTTCTCAGAAATACGCTCCTGATATCTATCAACGGACATCCCTGATCTTTGGCAATATCTTCAACGATTCGGTTATAGTATTCCTGCCAGCGCG
>JAZNFL010000017.1:0-3322 GCA_045589135.1 Christensenellaceae bacterium | reverse complement strand
AGGACTTAAAGGTTAATTTAAAACTGAGCGACAATTTGATAAAATTAAATTGCCGTAACGAAAATAAAATAAAGATTTTGGAGGAAAATCTTATGAAAAAATTATTCTCAATATCAATAGCGTTTTTAATGACGCTCTCTGCCGTATTTTTTACCGGTTGCGGAAAAGATAGCAGTGAAGCACCTGCCGACGTTTCGCTAAACGTCTATATTTTGGACGCCGGTTACAAAACTGAATGGCTTGACGGAATAAAGGCTGAGTTCGCGAAACAAGAATGGGTTATCGAAAAATACGGTAACGTAGACGTTGACGTGGAAAGTAACGGTGTAGAAACCTACGGCGCGGACAAGATTAGGTCGGGCAACAGCAAGGCAAATAAGTTTGACTTGCTTTTCGGTATGAATTTACAGGAACTTTACGGTGAAAAAAATTCTAGCACGAAAAAGTATTATCTTGCAGACCTTTCCGACGTTTATAAGTCTACCGTTCCGGGTGAGAGTATAACCGTAGAAAAGAAGATGATAGACAGTGCGGTTACTTCAAACTTATATACCGATAAATACGGCAAATCTTCTTGGTTTGCAATGCCTTGGGCTGGCGGTTATAACGGTATTTTATACAACGTAGAAAAATTAGCGGAAGCAAAATATGAAGTTCCCGTAACGACGGACGAACTTTTAGCGATAATGCAGGCCGAAACCGAGAAGGAAAAGGCAGTCAATAAAGACGGTATAGGTTATTCAATTATGCAGTCCATGGATGAAGGCGCAACCTATTGGGAACATTTAATGCCGACTTGGTGGGCGCAATACGAAGGCTATACGAATTACGAAAAGTTTTGGGAAGGAAAGACTTACAATCTTGAAACCGAGGAGTATGAATATTCTGTAGACATCTTTAAGCAAAAGGGCAGATTAGAATCTTTAACCGTTTTGGAAAACGCTATTAGAAACAACCTTTATCACAGAGCGGCGTCAACAAACTATATTACCGCTCAAAGAATGTTCGTAAAGGGCGACGGTATGTTTATGGCGTGTGGTGACTGGTTTGATATGGAAATGAAAGAGCTTATTGAGGATATAGTTAATAACGGTGGAAAGGCTTATAACGTTCAGATGATGAAAACCCCCGTTATTAGTGCGATTATCGACAGACTTACAACCGTAAAAGACGACGCTACGCTTTCAAAAGTTGTAAAAGCGGTAGACGGTGGGGCAGAATCTTTTGAGGGCGTTAGCGAGGAAGATTTTAAAATTATAAAAGAGGCTCGTAATATTCTTTACTCGGTTGGAAATTACCACACGGCAGTAATTCCCGAATACGCTAAAAACGTAGAACTTGCAAAAGACTTCTTAAGATTTATGGCAACCGATAAAGCAAACGAAATATATAGCGTTAAGACTGGTGGATCGGGACTTTTCTTTGAATACGACCTTGAAACTAAGAATCCCTCAATATACGAAACTTTGTCTGAAACAGCAAAAATGCGTATAAGGTGCTTTAACGACGAAGATTCTTTGGTATTACCAATTCCAAACAATTACAATCTCTTTATCTACGGTAAAGTTCGTCCGTTTAAGACTAATATTTCGTCTTACGAATATCTTTTCACTCAACCGGGCACCTCGGCTCAAGACGTGTACGATTACGATATTTCGTATTACACTGATACTGAGTGGGTATCGGTATTAATATCTATGGGAGTACCAGTATAAAATGAAAAAACTTTTAAGTTTATTATTAACGGCTGCTTTCGCTCTTTCGGGACTGACGGCGTGCGTAGAGACAGGCTTTGAAAGCGAAGACAGTTCGTCTAAAAAAGATTTGGCGGTTATATGGAGCGCTGAAAATACTGAGAGGTATATGTTAGACGACGTACCGACTAATCCTACGTTAAATTTATCTATCGAAGCGATTAAAGGGGAAACGGAATCAATTCAACTTATGATAACGGCAAATGAAGACGTTTCTTCATTTAGCGTTAGCGTGGGTGATTTGGTATCTTCTAGCGGTGAGGTGATTTCAAAGACGAACGTCGAAATTTTTGCCGAAAGGTATATTGAAACGGTAGCGCCTTCGGTTGAAAATCCAAGAACGGCGGAGATGTATACCGGTTTTTATCCCGATGCACTTGTTCCTATTGATAGATTTATTAAAAAGAAAGAGAACAAGATAAAAGAAGGCGAAAATCAAGGTATTTGGTTTAACGTAAACGTGCCGAGAGACGCCCAAAGCGGTGATTACGAAGGGAAAGTTACGGTTACTTTAGACGGTGAAAAGGTCGAAACTACTTTAAAATTAAAGGTTTACAACTTAGAAATGCCTGAAGAAGTGCATAACGTGAATTCGTTTGGTCTTTGGTATCATTATATCGGCTACGGCGAGGGCGAAAAGATAACCGATAGTACGTATTCTGATTACTACTGGTATTTAGCAAACAAGAGAATAACACCCACCTACGTTCCTTACGAAGGATGTGATTCAGGTATTGCGTACTGTCCTAGCGATACGGACGGCTATGCGGATTATTTAGTTCAGTTTGCTCAAAACGCAATAGTATCCGGTTACGGACTTCCCTGTAACCCCGTTATGGCGGACGGGAAGAGTTATAACGTAATCGACAAAGAACTTTTAGTAAAACTTTTGACGTCGATTATCAATAAAAATATTGAAATTAGAGAGAGTGGCGATTTAACTACGGATATCTTAAAAAAGGCGTATATCTACGCTGGTAATATTATCGACGAACCTCGCGACTCTGCGGTAGAGCAGGTAAAGGCGTGCGATAAAATTATAATAGACGCAAAAAACGAAGTTAAAGATTTGCTTAGCGCATATCCCGACTTGCAAGCAAGTTTAATGGCGTTAAAGCACGTCGTAACTATTACTCCCGAAGCGACGGAATCTATATTCGTAGGCGACGATCAAACGGGAGGTGTGCAAACCTGGTGTCCGTACGTAAGCGAATTTGCTTCTAAAAATTTCCTTAGTTGGGTAGAAGAGCGAAAGAATAGCGAAGGAAGAGTAAACGGCGAAGACTTTTGGTGGTATAACTGTATAAAACCCGAAAATCCGTTCCCGTCTTATCAACTTGACGATAACCTTATTGCAACGAGAGTTATGGAGTGGATGAAATACGATTACGATATTTCAGGACACGTATATTGGTCGGTAAACTTCTGGTATAAATGTATAAGCTTTGAAGGCGGCGGAAGATATACAGTTAGAGATATTTGGAATGATCCAAACACTTTTGAAACGGCAAACGGCGACGGACATTTAATTTATCCCGGAAGCGAATACGCTCTTAAAACACCTATAT
>JAZNFL010000016.1:0-3768 GCA_045589135.1 Christensenellaceae bacterium | reverse complement strand
ATCTTGGACAAATTGCAAAAGACGTATTCGGAGATAATACTATTGAACATTATCTTGCAGACTTTGTAACTCTTCCGGAAAACGAAGCAGTTAAGAAGGTAACATCCGTAGTAATTTCTGATTTAGTAGAAGACTTATTTGCTCCTGGAGCAAACGTAGCACAAGTTCTTATAGACACGTTTGGCGATATAACTATAGGAGATGCAGTAGCAGAAATACTTCCTGAATATTTAAAGAGTAACGATCTTATGGAAAACGTTTACGAAATAGATGCAAAAGCAATCATCGACGTAGTAAACGCACCTAACGCAGTAGATATGTTACAAGAATACGTAACTAAAGACGTAAGTCTTAACGATCTTGTAAACGTAGCTGTAGAGTTCGAAGGACTTCCAAATATTGCAGAAGACGTACTCAGCGTAGAAGTAGATTACATAATTGATACCGTACAAAGTGGAGAAATAAACGTAGCAAAGATAACCCAAGACGTATTAGGAGATAATACTATTGGACATTATCTTGCAGACTTCGTAACACTTCCTGATAACAACGTGGCTCTTAATAAAGCACTTTCCGTAGTAATATCCGACTTCGTAGCAGACGTAACTGCACCAAACGCTAACGTATTAGAAGTAATAGTAGAATACTTCTTAACGGTAAGAATTGGCGACGTAGTAGGAAGCTTTACCGGAATAACTGCAAACGGAGACGTTTGGTATCAAAACGGATCAAAACTCATCGACGCACTTTGCGTAGTACTTTCTATCGAAGTAAACGGAATAGTAGACTTTGTGGTAAAAGGTGACTTTACAATGCCTGCAATAACGGCATACGTAGAAGAAATTCTTGGAAGCAAGCAAACTATAGGCGACTTACTTGGAGATATCTTCACGGTAAAACAAGCAGACGGAAGTTACACGTTTACTAACGGAGAACCTGCATACAACGTACTTCAAGCAGTATTTGCATTCGACATAATCGATTTAATGACGGATGCAGGAGCAGAGTTTAGCGAATGGTCTAAGAACTACAACGTAGACGAATACGTAGAATTCATTGGAGAGTTCTATGGATACGATTACGACAAGGCAACCGACACATGGAACGAAACCCCAGTCCTTGCATACGTAACGATTGGAGCGGTAGGAGCAATTGCCGGAACGGTTCTTTACTTCGTAGCTAACGACGTACTCGTAGACCTTTGCGGAGATTACACTTATTACGATATACTTGGAAGCGCATTAGACGTAACAGCAAACGAAGGCGCATACGTATTTAACAAGACTGGAATTTCAACCGAATTCTACGACGTATTGTTGCCACTCAAGATAGGTACGACGCTCACTACCGGATACGACTTCGTAGCGGTATTCGGCGATATACTTACCGTAGGTAACGCAGTCGCTCCGTTTATTAAGAACCAAGCATCTTACGAAGAAGGAAACTGGAACGTAAGCGGTAAACTTGGCAACGTAATAGCAGACGTATACGACGTTAACGTTAAAGAACTCGTAAATGCAATAAAGAACAAGACTGTTCTTGAATACTTAACTAAGGTATTCGGCGATCTCGAAGTAGGCGACGTAATCTGTGGATTTAACGGAGCTGTTCAAGAAGGCGAATATTGGACTATAAATGAAGCAAGACTTTACAACGTAGTTAATACTTTATATAACGTAAACGTTATGGAAGTAGTAAATATCGTTGTCAAGGCAATAAAAGAACAACGTGTATACATTCAAGAAGTTTACGATGCAACCATAGAAGACAACACTATCGGTTACTACGTATATCAATTGTTGAAGTACACGGAAGAAGACGGAATTTATTACGACAAGAAGGGTGATAAGTGCAACGTCGTAGTTCAAAAATTGTTCGAAGTTGAGCTTAGTAAGTTTATCTCTGCGATGATAGCAGAAAAAGATAAAGTTGGATACTTCTTAGATCTTCTTACCGGAATAACCGTTGGTGACGTTATAGGCGATAAGCTTAACGAAGCATTACCTAAGGTATTCGAATTATACGCAAACGAAAAAGTTGACGGCGTATGGAAGGTAGAAGGCGTACTTATCAACGTAATGGGTATTCTTCTTAATATTTCTATAGAAGATCTTTACGCTAATTACAACAATAAAGAATTCTGGATGGATAAACTCTATACGTTAAACGTAGGTGACTTAATTGCAGACGTTCTCGTAAGAGCAATCAATAGACTTAACATCAAGTCTATCAAGATGACCGCAACGTTATCCGGTGACACTTGGACGGCAACCGGCAAATTTAAGGCTGTAATGGAAATCCTTTACAACATCTCTATAGAAGAAGTAATGGATGCAGTCAAAGCTGGAGAAGTTGTTAAGTTCTTGCTTGCAGAAGACAAGTTCGGCGGACTTAACGTTGGAGATTTAACTCATTCTCTTGCAAACTCCATCGGTTCTAAGTTGTTCAAGAACCAAGGATTCAAAGTTGTAAATAAAGAAGGCAAGTGGGTAGCAGAAGGTGCGTTCGTTAACCTTTACGCAGCAGTAGCGCCTATTACCGTTAACCAACTTTACAACAACTACAAGACTAGATCGTTCTGGGCTTCTATTATTAGAAAACTCACTGTCGGCGATCTTATGGCAGATCTTATAGAAAGAGCAAGCGAAATGCTCGGATACAACATAGTTACTACCTACGGTAACGATGGTAAGTGGACTACTACCGGTAAGTTCGCAACTCTTATCAACCCTGTACTTAACATTAAGTTTAGCGATCTTCTCGATGCTAGACACACAACCGGAATGAAGGCGTTCTTGTTCTCAGAAGGCGTTCTCGGATCTATTAGACTTGGAGAAATCATCACCTTCGGCAACGCAACGTTCAACGGAACGGATTGGGTAAATGCAGACGGAACACTTTATTATCTCGGCTCCGGAGCAGAAGCTTCCTTCACTAAGGCAATTTACGACCTCACTCTTTCCGAGATGGTTAACGGATTTAACGTTCTTGAAATTATCGGAAATATTTACCTTGGAGAAATTCTTAACTTCAACATAATTCCAGGAACGGAAGTAGTTAAACCTAACGGAAATAAAGAGTACGAATGGGCAGACTTAAATAACAACCCTGTAAGCTTGCTTTACAACCATATTGCAAACTTAACGTTAAAGGCAACGTCCGATCCTAACTTCCATATCGAAGACATCTTCGTAGACGTTTACGTAGGACACGTTATGAACTACTACGCATCCGATACACAAGACGTTCACGGAAATTACACTTGGTACGAAGACGCAATAAGAACTATCAAGATCGACATCTTAGACAATGCAATAGCTAACATAGAATTAGGTTCTATCCTTTCGGGAGTTCCTCTTAACTATGCAGATCTCTTTGCAGACGTCTTTGTAGGTAACTTGTTAGGTTACGACATGGCAGTCGTAAACGGAGAAGACGTTTGGAGTAACAACGGAACTCCTGTAAACGTATTAATCAACGAAGTATGCGACATCCACGTAGGTGATATGCTCAGCGGAGCAATCGATCTTATGGACGTATTCGAAAAATTATACGTAGGTGAAATCGTTGGATATGGCAAGGGTGCTCAGCTCACTGCAGAACAAACCGATGCAAGCGGAAACGTAACTAAAGTCGCAACTTACCAATGGTACGAAAGCGATACAAGCAGCGTTAAGTTAAATGCTCTCAGCAATGCAATAGCAAACATCAACCTTGGCGAAATGCTCAGCGGAGATTTCGATCCTATCGAAATGTTCGGAGATATGT
>JAZNFL010000015.1:0-4100 GCA_045589135.1 Christensenellaceae bacterium | reverse complement strand
TGCACTTGTTTTGAGTAGAAATCTTTGGTCTTTTATCGCTTTTTTGCGGTAAACGACCTTCTATAAGTTTTTCTACTAAATTCTCTGCTTCTTTTACGTCAACGTTCCCCACGATAGCAACAACGACGTTATCAGCCGTATAAAATCTGTTTTTATAATCTAAAACGTCTTGTCTATCAAAAGATTTTACAGTATCAGCAGTTCCTAAAATACTTAAACCGTAACCGTCGTCTTCCCCAAAAAATGCTTTTGCTAATAATTCGTAAGCCAAATCTTCCGGAGAATCTTCGTCCATATTTATCTCTTCTATAACTACGTCTTTCTCTTTTTCTAATTCTTCTTTTGGGTAATTAGAATTTACAAAAATATCAGAAAGAATTTCGAAAGCTTCTTTAAAATGTTCGCTCGTCGATTTTACGTGATAACACGTCGTATCCTTAGTCGTATATGCGTTGAGATAAGAGCCTATTCTTTCTGCGTTTTCTGAGATGTCAAAAGAACTTCTCGTAGTAGTTCCTTTAAAATTAACGTGTTCTATAAAATGAGAAATCCCGTTTTTTGATAAATCCTCGTTACTACTTCCTGTAGCAACCATAATACCTGACGTAACAGACATTAATCCATCAATTTTTTTTACAATCAATTGTAAACCACTGTCAAATTTTCTATGGTATATCATAATTCACTCCATACATTTAGAAACCGTTACCGGTTTTTTCCCTGCTTTTTTGTAATAATCTAAAATTTTTGATAAAGCCTCTAAAGACCAAGTCTTTGGGTGCATTAAAATAAAATCGCCATTGCATAAATTATCGGTAGCTCGTTTAAAGATTAATTCCACGTCGCTATCTCGCCAATCTATCGTATCTTTAGACCACATTATAGTTGTATAACTCAAAGATTCTGCAGCCTTTAACGTATTGGTAGAAAAATCTCCGGAAGGCGGAGCAAATAACTTCATCTCCACTCCACATAACGACCTAACGACTGTATGATTATTTTTTATTTCAGCAACGTTTTGCGAAAAACTAAGTTTTCCGTGTTGTTTATGAAAATATCCGTGATTGCCTATCTCGTTGCCGTTTTCGACGATTTTACATAAGAGTTCTCTATTGTCATCCGCCCAACATCCTCCGACGAAAAAAGTTGCCGTCGCTTCTTTTTCTTTCAATAGGTCTACCATATCGTCTACGACCTCGGAATTTTCGTAAACGTTTATCATTATAGCAACGTTAGGCTTATCCCTGTTTCCGTTATATATCGCCCCATATGTTTCTCCGGAAATAGCCACCGTACCTTCGGAAGAAAAACACACGAAACCAACGACAAATATTACGAAAAAAATTATTGTATTGGTTATTAGGGCATAATTTTTGCGATTTTTCATCACTATACCTCTCGGTATAATTTATGAAAACAAAATATAATAAATGTCTAATAACGATATATTGTGTGTTTTAATTTTATATATGCAAAAAATTATATGTTTTTGTGTATTTCTAAGATTTTACGCAATCTATGGTTAAGGCAACTTTTAGTTATTCCAAGTCTTTGTGATAACTCCGTTAAAGTATCCTCCGGAAACTCTATTCTTGCTTTTGCCACGATTTTTAGTTGAGTAGGAAGATTATCCAGTCCCAAAGTTTTATCGATGTCTTCTATAGCGTTGCGATGCAATATAGAAGCGTTGATTTGTTTGTTTATATTAGAAATTTCGCAATTAATAACTCTATTAGTGTTGTTTTTTACTTCTCTTTCTACAATTAAAGTGTTTACGTCAAGACAAGCCTTATTGGCGTTTAAAAGCCCCAAAACGTCTGCAACCTCGCCTGCTCCGTTTAAATATACGACGTAAGATGCATTTCTCTCTATTAGACCGGGCGAAAACTCAAATTGAGCAAGAAGTTGACAAAAATCGGTTGCAGTTGCATATTTGCTAAAAACAAATTCTAAATGATATCCTGTTGTAGAATTGCTTTTTTCCGGCACAGTTACGCTACCACTACCTAAAAAAGCCCCTAAAACGTAAGCTTTTTTACAACATACGTTTTCCGTTAAATACGGATCTATATCCAATCTTATCGTAACATGCCCTTCTTCTATGTGTAATATTCCTAAATCAACCAAAACTCCTAACGTATTATCGGATAAAAATTCTGCCTTTACTCTATGTTTATCTTTGCTTTTGTAATCTTTATTAAATGGTAATTCTCCATATATATTATTTACTACCGAAACGAAGTAATCTATGCAATCAGCGTTTTCGGAAGAAAGAGAAAATCCAACCTTGCCTCCTTTTGTAAATATCGAACCACAACTGCGAGCGTATGCAGAAAGACCGGCTATCATACAGCACGGCTCTAAAGGTTTATTTTTTAATATTTCTTGCTTTACTTTTTCAGAAAAACTAATTTTAACTGCTTCAGTTTTCATTATTTGCTCCGATAATTTATTTGTTTCCAATAATAAAATAATCTGCGTAGAACTTTTATTTAACAATAACTACGACAAACGGATTTAATTTAAAATTAAATTTTATTTAAGTTTACCCCTTTAAGTTTAGAAAACCTAAATTCCGGCAATCTTCCGTCTATATTATGAATTCTTTCTAACGGGAAGTTTACTCTTTTAAATAAATCGTCGGCAAGCTTAACGTCTCCGATTCTCTTGGTATCGTGAGCATCAGAATCTATGACGAAATTAACCCCTGTTTCTATTACCCTTGTCCATTCTTCATCGGATAAATGTGTCTTTTTTGTGTTTATTTCGAAATATGTTCCGTAATCTCTCGCACACTTTGCAACTTCTACAGCATCTGCAAATACTAAAAAATTAACGTGCGTCAATATATCTATCGGGTTGTTTTTGATAGCGTTGATATATATTTTAGTAGTTCTGTTTATAAGTTCTTTGGTTGGTTGAAATTTAAAAGTAGAAGCAAAAAAATTACTCCCAAAAAACGTAAACCAATCCTTTATCGTGTCGTATAACACAAATCTATGACATCCTGCTAATATAACGTCCAACTTATCGTAATCTTGCGGTTTTACGTCTATTTTGCCACTATCTCCCAAGATATTAGACTCTATACCAAGCAATACTTTTATCCCTGTAAGATCGCTTGCTTTAATGCAGTTTTCTCGCATTTCGGCAAGCTTTTTTCTTCTCATTCCGAAAGCCGGATGAGAAAACCCGTGATCGGTTATTGCTATACCGCTAAGCCCTTTTTCTTTTGCAGAAACAGCGTTTTCTTCTATATTGCCCTTTCCGTGACTGTAAACGGTATGAGTGTGATAATCAAACGTCAACCTCATCAAAATCTCCTATGTAAATAAGTTCTTCTTTCATTTTAATTCCCGTGCGTTTTTCTACGGTGGATTGAACTTTTTTTATAAGAGTGTAAACGTCAAAAGAAGTGGCGTTGCCTTTATTGATTATAAAATTAGCGTGTTTTTCTGAAACTTGCGCACCACCAACAGAAACGCCTTTTAATCCGGCTTCGTCTATAAGTTTGCCGGCAAAATAATCTTCGTTTCTGAAAACCGAACCACAACTTCTTCCTTTTGGTTGTTTACTTACTCTTAATTTTGTAAACTTGTTTAACTTTTCTTCTATTATATCATATTCTGAAACTTTTAGCATTAAACAAACGCAATAAATTATATTTTTATTTAAAAAATTACTGCTTCTATAAGAAAACCCACAGTTTTCTCGGTTAAACACACCGTTTACCGTCTTTACGTAAGAAACTAAATCTCCAACGTTTTTATTAAAACACCCTGCGTTCATTGCAACTGCACCACCGACAGTTGCCGGTATACCAACCGAAAACTCTAATCCTCCTAACGAATTCATCTCGGCTTCTTTTACAACGTCTAAAAGTTTAGCTCCGCATTCGGCAATTATAACGTTACCTCTAACAGTAATTTTATTTAATCTTTTAGTACATATCACTACTCCGTTATATCCCCTGTCGCTTATTAATAAGTTACTTCCGTTTCCTACCACTACATAAGGATATTCTTTGCACGCTATATACACGTTATACAATTCTTCGTAATTTTTTGGATACACTATTAATTTAGCATGTCCACCTGTAC
>JAZNFL010000014.1:0-3151 GCA_045589135.1 Christensenellaceae bacterium | reverse complement strand
TGAATCTTAGATTTGTTGTTGATCTTTTCTTGAGTCTTAGCTCTAGAATCTCTGCTATAGTAAGTCTTAGCAGTCTTCTTAGTAGTTTTTACTTTAGAAAGAATCTTTCTTACAATTACAACTGCGAGAACAGCGATAAGAACTATAGAAAGAATTAAGGTAATGATGTAAAGACCAAAGTCGAAAGAAGTTTCAGCTTTTTCTGCAGTAGATTCGGAAGAAGTGGTTTCTTCTTCAACTTCAGTTCTTTCGTCGATTTCGTCTTCTATATCAATATTAGAATAATCTGCAAAAGTTACAACGTTGTTAGTGTAGTAGGCGATGCCAGAGTAATCTTTGTCGCCTTTTTCGAAGTTCTTAATGTATCCGTCTTCGTTTTCGTTATCGTAAACGGTTGCAGGAACTCTTGTAAAGTTTACACCATTGTCTAAGTTGAATTGATAATTCGTTACGTTTGCGTATTCGAGGTTGAGCTTAGTAAGTTCGGTTTCGAGAGCAGTTTCGTCTGCTATTGCAGAAACTTCTACACCGCCTACTAAAAGGATACCGGTAGATAATTCTTTACCATCTCTAGAACCGTTCCAAATTTCTACTCTGTAGTCGATAGGTTGGTTACCGGTTTGTACGATAAACTTAACTTCTACCCATCCTTCTACGCTAGTGTTTTCGCAAACTTCTTCGTTTACTACGGTATGGTATAATTCGTTTACAGTTTCGTTAGTGTAATCGTTTTTAGCGTTGATGCCAAGAATACCGAAAGATGAGAGAAGATCTCCGTCTGCAAGGTATACGTTTGCAACTGCGCCGTCCATTACGTAAAGTTTAACGGTTACTAAGTTGATAGTGTTTGCGGCAAAGGTGGAGATTTCTCCAAGGAAGCCGTAAGAAGAGTTATCGTTTTTAATGTATAAAGGTTGAATGTTTTCGTTTTCTCCTTTATCTACGGTGTTAAGCCATTGATTTACTACGTTTACGTTAGGGAATAATTGATTGTTTACGTAAGCGTCTAAATATTCGGTATTAATAACACCTGCTACGGTAGAATCTTGAGCAAAAGTAGTTTGGTCTTCCCCGCCAACGATTTGTCCTCCACCAACTACACCGGTGTAACCGTAAACGGTAGTTGCTGCGGTGGACTTAATCTTTTCGCTATCGATGATAGAGTAAGAGAATTCGTAGTTGTCAGTCTTTTCGGTAAGAGAAGAACCGCTCATGTCGGCAGAAAGTGCTACAGCTTTGTAATAAGTGTCAGAAGTATAAACTTGACCGTACTCTTCTTTATCGAGCATAATGTATTCGAAGTTAGAAATAAGAGCATGTCCAATAGGGAAGTCAAGAATACTTACGGTATCTTCGGTAGGACCGAAGTCGAATTTAAGAGTAAAGTATCTTTCTATTGCAAAGGTGCCTTCTTCTGCAAAAGTATTGTTTACTACTACGGTAAATCTAATCCAATCGTTATAATCTTCGTTGGTAAGGTTGTTTGTATCAAAGTCGGTTATAACGGAAGTTTCTTTAGTGTAAGAACCATCTGCCGTCGTGTCTACTACAGTTATGTTAAGACCTTTAGTTCCGTTGTTTATCTTAGCGTTTACCCAGAAAGTCAATCTCATGTATTCGCCAGGGTTAAGAGAGAACTTTTCGGTTTCGAAGGTACGGCTTGCGCCCTTTTCGTTAACGAAGTAGATAGTTTGAGTGTTTTCGTCAAACGGATATTCCACGTCAACAGAATCTTTAACGTCCTTCCAAGCATCTAAACCTGCGGTAGAACCATCTCCGTAAGTAGCGTCAGCGCTTGGCTTTTTAAGAACGTTATTTAAGGTTGCGGTTCCGTTTACGGTGAGAGGGTTGTTAGATCTTGCAAGATTATAATTTACAGAATATTTAGAATAAGTCTTAGTAGAATCGAATTCTTTGTTTTCTGCGCCTTCGCCGTTTGCTTGAATATCGTTTGCAGAAGCAAATACTTCGTTCATCTTAACGGTGTTTTGTTCTTTAGTAGCTTCTTCGTATTTAGAGCCGTTTAAAGAATAGAAGTTAAGAGAAGTATCTGCAGAAACGTTTAAGTATTCTTGCTTAGTAAGCTTTTTGTAAGTAACGTTATCGAAGAAAGCATATCCTTCTACGTATTCGGATTTAACCGTTCTAGAACCAAAACCAAGACCAAGAACTACTTTTACGGTAGTTGCTGCGTAATCGGAAGCGGCTACGTAAACGGTGTACTTCATCCATTCTCCGTAAGTGTTGATGTTTTTGATAACTAAAGGAGATTTGGTAGAAGAACCGATAGTATTTACAAGGCTTACGTAAGCACCAAACTCGTCGGTATCCATAAGGGTAGTGAGGTTATAAGTTTTAACCCATACGCCTATTTCGAGATAATCGCCAGGAACGAGGTTGATAGTCTTAGAAGACGTAAATTTTTGAGCAGTACCTCTGCCTTTGTCAGCAGTGTACTCGTTTCTTATCATAAGAACTTTGTTACCCTTGGTAGGATCGCCGTTTTCTGCATCGTATTCAGAATCGTCGACAAGTCCGTAGTAATAAGGGGTTCTTGGGTTGTAGTACTCTGCGTCTTCTTCTTCGCCTACTTTAGCAAAGGTATTCTTTTTAGCCATTGCTCCAAATACGGGGATCTTTTCTCCGTTTTTGTCAAGAGCAAAGGTAGGATTACCTTGTTCGTCGAGAACTACTTCTCCGTATTCGTCAACTGCGTATTCGTATTCTTGAGTGTTTATAATACCCGATTTATAACTGGAAGTCAACGCAGACGTGTTTACGGAGTCGTTAGAACGAGACCAGCTAACAGAACTGTTAACAGGGAAGTCGTCGTAATCTTTTTTAGCCGTGTTAAACTCAAAGTCACCATTAGTGATAACTTGGTAGTCGGTCTTTTCGGCTACAGTGTCTGACGTCGATTCGCTCTCTGACGAAGTGTTGCCGTTACCACAAGCGGTTCCAACAACCATTACGAAGGAGAGAAGCATTGCGACAATAAGTGTAAGCAGAGTTTTAGAATTAAACTTCTTCTTAAAATTGTTCATAAGTCACCTTTCATAAAATTTTTTGTAATTAATACTTAAAGTATTATACTATATTTCTAATATAAATGCAATAGATTTTTGGATATTCCGATAAAATTTTAGCAAAA
>JAZNFL010000013.1:0-2038 GCA_045589135.1 Christensenellaceae bacterium | reverse complement strand
CCAAAACCTATTTTGAACCTTTGCTTGAAGTGGTTTTCTTTTTGTTTTGTTTGCTTGGTTGATCTTCCTCAAGCGTATATACGTGCTTACGGAAATAATTTGGCGTTATGTTTAAAACGGTACGAAAAGCGTAAAATATATTTTTTTCCGTTTGGAATCCCGTTAGCTGAGCAACCTCTGCGACACTTTTGTCCGTATGAACCAATAAAAGTCTTGCATTTTGCAATCTAACCCTCGTTAAATACTGCTTTGGAGTACACTTTAATTCTTGTTGGAACTTCCTTATAAAAAAATATTTAGATACAAAAATTTCTTTACAAAGAGAATCCAAATTTATATCTTTATAATAGTTTTCGTTTATATATTCTACGGCTTTACTTACCATAGTAGAGGTTGCTGTATTACTGCTATTTTTTAATACGTCCATTAAAGTTAGGTAAATTTGTCCAGAAATATAATACACGTCTATATCGTCGGCACCGTATGCATCGTAAATATTTTTAATGCACTCTTTAAAAATCGTCGCATTGTAATCTGGAAAATAATTTGTTCTTTTAGTTGCATTACCATATATATCGTCTATATCTGAACCAAAAACGTGCATAAAATATATCTCCCAATGAGAATCCTTTGCTTCTATGACGTTTTTTTCTGCCAAGTTTATAAAGATTAAACTTCCCGGCATTAAATCTATGACTTTTTCTCGATAAGAAAGCGTTGCATGTCCACTTTGCGTGTAGCAAAGCAAATACGTCGTCCCTCCTTCTCTTTCGTGATAGTATCCTGCAGTATTATACTCGTACCCTGACCAACTAGCACAATATATAGACTTAATTTTACTAAAGTTATTGTTTAACCTTATTTGCGAATCTTTTGTACGTGTACTTTTAAATTTAGCTTTTAAATAATTCTTCATAGCACCTGAGCAATTTTTGGGATAAATTTGGCAATTTTTCACCTTGCGCACCCCACCTCTAATGTTATAATAGCAAATAAGGGACACCTTTGTAAACAAATTTAACAAAAAAAGGAGGAATGTTATGAAAAAACAATTAAAATCCTTGCTTTGTGCTGTTCTATGTTGCGTTATGCTCGTATCTACGTGCTTAGCAATAAGTTTTGGCATAGATACGGTAAAAGCAGAAACACCACAAACGCCCGTAGTCAGCGTTTTAACAGGGCAAAACGGATTTTCCGCAGACAGTTTAGACTTTGCCGTTACAACCGGCGGAGAAGGAGCGGTTATCAAAAACCAACCCAACTCTTTTGGTTTTAACGACAACACTTCTTACCTTGCTATAACAGCACAAAACGGAAAATCTTTTATTGCGGAAGGAGAAGGTCTTACCTTTAGTTTTTGGCTTAAAAACGACGGCGATACCTTCGTAAACGACAACAGTGCAAGCACACCGTTAACAGGCGGAGATTTTGGCCCGTACGAACAATTAGTTGCGGTAGAAAGTGCCGACGGCAAAAAGGCTTATATAGGAGCATGCACGATCTTTTACGAAGACGCCCAAACCGCTCTTAGTAACACCTTGGCACAAAATAGCCTTCCGAGAGCTTTGCTCAACGCACAAAACAAACTTATAACCATTTCCATCAATGCAACCGACGGAACGATAAACATTTACGTCGACGGTATGCTTACCCAATTTTACGATAACCAAAGCAATAAACCCGATTTAGTTGCAAGCACAATCAACCTTTTTGTTTCGGAAGCTAAAAAAGCTAATTCTACTATCTACGTAAGAAAACCTCACCCGGATAGAACCTTTAGATGTTCGGAAACTTTGGTTATATCCGATTTTAAAGTTTTAGGCAAAGCACTTACCAAAACAGAAGTAACTAAGTACGTTTTATCAGAAGGCAATCCTATGACGACCTTCGAACCTCTTGTAAAAATGTCTTATTCGGGAGGAACGTTCGTTACCAACAACACAGATTTCGTTGCGGAAACACATGGTTCGGGAATTGTAGCCAGCAACCTTATGGAAAACGCTTACAACTTCTCCAAGTCGGAGGCCAAGCGGTCTTA
>JAZNFL010000012.1:0-4910 GCA_045589135.1 Christensenellaceae bacterium | reverse complement strand
TTAAATTCTAACTAATAAATATAATATAATATTTATTAAAAATAATCAAGCACTTGAAAATATTTTTTCCGTAGTGTATAATAAACTTAATATATTTGGGAGATTTTATATGAAAACTAGAATTAAAAACGACTTTTGGCTCTTAAATCATCCGTCGGCACACAGGGGACTGCACGACGGAAATAAATTGATTGCAGAAAACTCTCCTACTGCTTTTAAGTTGGCAATAGAAAACGGCCACCCCATAGAAACGGACGTACAACAAACCGCCGACGGAAAACTTATATGCTTCCACGACGACAATTTAAAGAGAATTACCGGAGTAGACTGTTTGGTAAGCAAAAAAACTCTTGCAGAAATTAAAACGCTTAAACTGTCCGGCACTAACGACTCGGTTTTGACCTTTGAAGAATTTTTGTCTTTAGTAGACGGAAAAGTTCCTCTTCTTATAGAAATTAAAACTTCTCCTTTAAAAGGCATTGCAGATAAGGTAATAGAAGTTTTAAAAAACTACAAGGGAGAATTCGTCATACAGTCTTTTGATCCGATAATTATGTACCGTGTAAAAAAGCTTGCGCCAAAGATTATTCGCGGTCAACTTGCAACTCCGTTTGCCGGAAACTGCTCGGCATTTAAAAAACACGTAATTAAAAATATGTCTTTAAACTTTTTGGTAAAACCCGACTTTATAAATTACGACTTAAACGGCTTACCGCTTAAAAAATCCATTCGCAAAAACCTTCCTCTTATTTGTTGGACCGTAAGAACGGAAGAAGAAAAAGCAAGAGCAGAAAAACTCGCTTCTTCTTATGTCTTTGAACTTATTAAGCCGTAACGCATTTAAAAATTTTTAACCACAACGGAGATATTATGTGTACACAAACCAACTTAGATTGCGTTTTGCTCGAACAAAAAAACTTTTTCGACTCCGGTAAAACTTTGCAATTAAGCTTTAGAAAACAAAGCCTTTTAAACCTTAAAGCGACTATTAAAAAGTATTCGGAAGAAATTTTTACCGCCCTTAAAACAGATTTAGGTAAAAGCGACTTCGAAAGCTATATGTGCGAAGTCGGCATGGCGCTTTCGGAAATTTCTTACATGGTAAAAAACTTAAAGAAGTTTGCAAAAAAGCACGTCGTTAAAACCCCGCTTGCGCAATTTTCTTCTAAAAGTTACGAGATAAACTCCCCTTACGGAAACGTCCTTATAATGAGCCCGTGGAATTATCCGTTTTTGTTGACGATACAACCTTTGGTAGACGCAATAGCGGCAGGAAACACCGCCATAGTTAAACCGAGTGCGTACTCTCCTGCCACTTCCGAAATAATAAAAAAGATTTTAACCGAATGCTTTAACAAAGAACACGTTGCGGTAGTAACGGGTGGAAGAAAGGAAAATTCCGAACTTTTAAATAAAAAATTCGACTTTGTATTCTTTACGGGTAGTCAAACGGTAGGCAAAGAAGTTTTAAGACGCTCGGCAGAAAACTTAACCCCAGCCGTATTGGAATTAGGCGGTAAAAGCCCTTGCATAGTCGACCGAACTGCAGACGTTAAATTATCCGCAAAAAGAATAGTCTTTGGTAAGTTTTTAAACTGTGGACAAACGTGCGTTGCTCCCGACTATATCCTTTGCGACCAAAAGATAAAAGACCAACTCGTAACGGAAATAGTTAAGCAAATAAAACTGCAATTTGGAGAACAACCTTTAAACAACCCCAACTACGGAAAGATAGTCAATGAAAAACACTTCGATAGACTTATAGGTCTTATAGACGATAAAAAAGTCGTCTTTGGAGCAAACGCCAATCGCAAAGAGTTAAAAATTTGCCCAACGGTTTTAGACGGAGTAACTTATGGCGACGCAGTTATGCAAGAAGAGATATTTGGACCTTTATTGCCTATTTTAACCTATAAAGAAGAAGACGAAATTTTGGAATTTTTAAAAGACAAGCAAAAGCCACTAGCCTTATACGTCTTTACTAAAAACCCTAAACACGCAGACAAAATTATAAAGACTTGCCGTTTTGGCGGTGGATGCGTAAACGACGTTATAATACATATCGCAACCGAAAACATGGGTTTTGGTGGAGTGGGAGAAAGCGGAATGGGCGCTTACCACGGAAAAGTTGGCTTTGAAACTTTTTCTCATAAAAAAAGCATCGTAGACAAAAAGACGTGGATAGATTTGCCTATACGCTATCAACCTTATAAAAAAGGCGTAAAAGAAAAACTTTTAAAACTGTTTTTAAAATAACAAAACGTATAGCCATATTATAAGCCACAACGACAAAGAGCCGTTTAGCAATTACGTTTTAAATAAATTACGCCCCTTAAGAACTCTCTTAAGGGGCGTTTAATTTTATTTATTTTTTCTTATTTGCGTAAAACGTAGCGCTTAATTATTACATAGCGTACTCTTTAAGAACTTCTATACAATAATCTACTTCTTCTTTCGTGTTAGTTTTATTAAAGCTAAATCTTACACTGCTCTTTGCCTCGTCTTCCGTAAGACCTATGGCCGTCAAGACTGCCGACGGCAAAATACTGCCCGTCGAACAAGCCGAACCGGAAGAAACCGCTATGCCTTTTAAATCGAGATTAAAGAGCAACGTTTCTCCTTTTACTCCTTTAAAATAGAAGTTGGCATTACAAGCAACTCTTTTTTCTCTGCTTCCGTTGAGCTTTGCCGTAGGTATTTCTTCTTCTACCCTTTTGATAAAATAATCCCTTAAATCTCGCACGTAACGCACGTCGTCTTCTAAGGTTGCATACGTAATCTTTAATGCTTCTGCAAGGGCAACGACCGCAGGAACGTTTGTCGTTCCGCCACGTCTTGTACGCTCTTGGTGTCCACCCGTTATCAAACCGTCTATTAAAACGCCCGTCCTAACGTATAAGACACCCGCACCTTTTATTCCTCCTATTTTATGAGCGGAAAAACAAACTGCGTCCACCCCTAAATCCTTTACGTCTATCCTAATACTTGGAATAGCTTGTACGCAATCCGAAAAGGTCGTTATTCCGTATTCTTTACCTATCTTGGCAATTTCTTTTACAGGTTGAATAGTTCCTATCTCGTTATTTACGAGCATTACCCCTATAAAAACCGTGTCTTTTTTTATGGCGTCTTTTACTTTTTGGGGATCTATAACGCCGTCTTTATCCACCGCAATTTTGGTTACGGAATACCCTATTTTTGTAAGTTCGTCCGCCGTTTGACTTAAAGCGGGGTGCTCTATGGAAGAAATTATTACGTGCTTACCCTTTTTTGAGTTTGCCGAAGCTATCCCTTTAATAGCCCAGTTGTCCGCCTCCGTCCCGCCGGAAGTAAAATATATCTCCGAAGGCTTTGCGTTTATCAACTGCGCTACGGTATCCCTTGCCTCGTCCACTGCCTCCATTGCCGTTCTGCCAAAGCAATGTTGAGAATTTGGATTTCCGTAATCTTCCGTCAAATACGGCATTATTTTTTCGACGACTTGCGGATACGCTTTTGTCGTCGCTGAATGATCGAAATAAATTCTTTTTTGCATCGATTTATCGTCCTAATATTGCATTTTTTGACTGCTTTTTAAAAACTAATACCCTAAGCGTTATTAAAAAAACGCCTTTCTAAAGATTTTTGTTTAAACCGTCGTCTTTTAGTTGTAAAGACGGACAAGTTTTAGTTTAAGCCGTCTTCTTTTACTTTTAAAGCCGAATAAGTTTTAGTTTAAGCCGTCGTCTTTTTTTGCCGATTTGGGTTGAACTTTAGTTTTTGTTCCGTCTTGTTCTACGATATACGTGTTGTCGAGTTGGCTTCTTAAACTGCCAACCACACTATCTATGTATTCTCTTCTGAGTATTGCTTGTTCTTTTTTTTCTTCTTCCGTCAAGCCCACTTCTTTTTGTTTTTTTGCAAGCTCGTTTATTCTTTTTAAATTGACCATAATTACCTACCTTGCTTTTTAGAAGAATCTTCTTCTAATTGTTTTTTGTCTTGTTTATCGCATACGTTTACGTCGTTTTCTTCTAAAGAGAGTTGGCGCATCATTCGCAATACTTCTTCTTCGTTTAATTCTTGAGAAGAAACTTTAAATCTTCCGTACGCACTTTTATCGTGATGAACAGTCATATTAATACACCTATGGATTAATTTTACTACCGAAAAAGAAAATAATCAAGCGTTTTACTCCTTTACGCTAATTAAAAAGCAAAATTGTGCGTTTTTAATCACCGTAAATACGGCAAAACAAAAACGTTTAACCGTTTTAAGTATGTTTGCCAACAAATAAAATATCGGTTTTAAAAATTTATCCATTTTTACGATTAAAAATCCGCTTGATAAAATTTATAATATGTGATATACTAACTTTGTCACACGAACTGAATAGTCTATTTTTATCCTTTTATATTATTTGAGGATATTTTTTCTTGTGGTCGTTAATCATTGAATTTGATAAAATGCAAATTCCACTTGATTTACGACGACAAGATTATCTTTCGACTATTTTAAGGTTTGTGTGACAACAATCGGAGTTTGCGTTTTTGTGCGTTGACTTCGGTTGACGCACTTTTTTATTACGGGAGAAAACTATGAAGAAAAAAGCCACTAACGAAGACATAGAAGTTTTACTTAAACAATGGACGGAAGAAATAAACAGCGAATTGGATTACGAATTGCGTGTTGCAGAAAGCAGAATGTTGATTGCCGAAAGAGAACTTACCGACTCGTATTCTGAAGAACAAAAAAAACTTTACGAAAACTTTTTAACCGAAAGACAAGCCTTTTGCGATTTGTTGACGGAAAAATACAAGAGCTTAAAATAAAACCCTATAAAGCCCAACGCAAAAGTTCTTACCTTAAACACACTGTATAAAGTTAAATCTTTTTATGTTTTTTCCATACAAAATACTTTTTTAGACGAT
>JAZNFL010000011.1:0-3216 GCA_045589135.1 Christensenellaceae bacterium | reverse complement strand
TATGGGTAACTACGAAGGCGAAGTTCTCACTGCAGAACAAACCGATGCAAGTGGAAACGTAACCAAGAAGGCAACTTACCAATGGTACGAAGAAGAAATTCTTAGCACTAAGCTCGAAAAACTCAATAACGCAATAGCAAACATCAATCTTGGTGATTTGCTTGACGGAAACTTCGATCCTGCAGACGTATTCGCAGGTATGTACGTCGGAGATCTCATGGGAATGACCAAGGGTGCTCGTCTTACTTACGTTGCTGGAGATAAACTCCCGGCAGGAGCTTCCGTAGGCGATTATATCGAGCCTGCAGAATATCAATGGGCACAAGAAGGCGAAGGCAATAAAGAAGGTCTTGACCTCGTTATTGCAAACATCAGAATAGACGACCTCCTCGAAGGTGAATTAGATCTTATGTCTAAGATTGACAACTTAACCGTAGGTCAAGTATTCAGCGATGCAGCTCAAATTCCTGTTCTTAAACATCTTGCAGACGTTAAGATTCACTCCTTACAAACTGCAATAGAAGGCTTACAAATCGGTACGATAATGGATAAGCAAGAGATAGAAGTTTACGTTGGCGCAGAAGGAACGTTATATCCTTCAACGTTAAACGCAGGTAAATACTATCTCAAGACAACTCCTCTTACGTACGTAACCGTAGAAAACGGATTCTATACGAACAGTTCTAGCGACGACGTAACCGTAACGGAAGAAACCGAATGGGTAACGGCAGAAGTAGTTGATGGAGAAACCGTATATACTCCTGTAGAAGCAATAATCGGAGTATTTGCAGACTTCACCGTATTAGATTTACAATCTACGACGTTTGCAGACGAAGTTCTCGACAACATCAACAACCTTACCGTAAGTACGTTCTTCGCTTCAGAAACTACCGGTATCTTCGGAGTATTTACAGAAGAAGAAAAGAAGACTACGACTCTTGCAAACTTCCCTGCAATGGTAGCTCAAAAGTTATCTAACGCTACGGTAGCAGATATGTATAAGCTTGGTGCAATCGACAACGATTTGTATAACAACTCTGGAGCTCAATACATAGTTTCTAAGATGATTGGTCAAGGCGAATACGCAGAGTATGCTTGGGTAGGAACTGCTAAAGAATACGTTACGACGGATGGCGGAGCAACTCAACAGAAGTGGACGGAAGTTGTAGAAGTTAAAGACTTCATCCACACAACTCTCGAGTTTATTGATGATATCGTCAATAACCCGGCAATTGCTCCTTTCTTGTAATAACTAACTTATTCCTTATGCCTGCATAGTCGGGCATAAGGAAAAGCTGTTATAAATAACCGTATATTGATAAATAGTGTTAAAACGATTGACAATATTTGCGGTTTTTGATAAAATATTAAGGCTCAAAAGAGCCGACCTTGCTTGTGGGTACACACAAGCCGAATAAGTCCAGGAGGTAAAAACATGAACAAGTACGAAATGCTTTACATTTTAGGCGCAGATCTTACCGACGAAGTAAAAGAACAACTTATTGCTAAGTTCGAAGGTATAGTTACGTCTAATGGTGGAACTGTAGAAAAGACGGAAAAATGGGGAGTTAAAAAACTCGCTTATCCTATTAACTACAAAACGGAAGGCTACTATGTACTTATGACATTCGAAAGTGCACCTACTCTTATCAAAGAACTTGAGAGAGTTGCAGGCATCACGGAAGGTGTTATGAGAAGAATGGTATCTAAACTTTAATCATTAGGAGAAACGTTATGAACAAAGTTTATTTAATTGGTAATTTGACTCGTGATCCCGAACTTGCGGAAACCCCGAGCGGAATTGCTGTTTGCCGTTTTTCTATAGCAGTTAACAGAAATTACACCGGTGGTGACGGACAGAGAGAAACCGATTTCTTTAATATTACGGTATGGAGAAATCAGGCGGAAAACTGTGGCAAATATCTCAAAAAAGGTTCAAAAGTGGCTATTATAGGTAGTTTACAAAACCGTTCTTGGGAAGATAAAGACGGCATTAAGAGATCGGTTACCGACATTATTGCTAGCGAAGTAGAGTTCCTCACCAGTAGGAACGCTCAAGATGGCTTCGAGGATGCTCCGCAGCCTATAAGACCTGCGAAGAAAGAAAGACCAACTCTCGAACCAGTAACCGACGACGATCAGTTGCCGTTCTAAATCTAAAAAGGAGTAAAGTATAATGGAAGAAAAGACTGTTAAAAAGCCTATCAGAAAGGCTCCCAGAAAAAAGGTTTGCACATTCTGTCTCGAAAAAGCAACCGCTATCGATTATAAAGACGTCAATAAATTAAGAAAGTTTATTACCGAAAAGGGTAAAATGCTTCCTAGAAGAATGACGGGCGTTTGCGCTAAGCACCAAAGAATTCTCTCTGCTGCTATCAAAAAGGCAAGAATCGTTGCTTTATTACCTTTCAAAGGGGAATAAGATAAGCAATCAAAACCACTCTCAAAACGAGAGTGGTTTTTTATATCTTTATTGACAACGTATAACGGTTGTGATATAATAATCAAGTAGTTTATCAAATCAAAGGAAAAGGTTTTATGGAACAAGAAATTAGCAGAATTGAAACTACCAGCAAAATTACAACCATATTTAAATATTTGGCGTATGCGTTCGGTGTGTTTGGAGCATTGGCTTTAATTGTTGTTGTCGTTGTTGCGGCAGCAGACGACAGTTGGGGATACGTGTTTAAAGATACGTCTTTTCTAATCCCTATTTTTATCGCCGTTGGTTCTGCCGTTTTGTCTATCTTGTTTTTTATAATAGATAAAAATACCGGTAGTGTAACGTCTTTTTGGGTTTTAACCAATAAACGTATTTATAATCAAATAGAAACGCAAAAAGTAAAACGGATAGAAAGTTATAATTTAAATACGATTACCTATTATAGACTTTATCAAACGATTACAAAAGGTAAAACGTGCTTTACGCTTGTATTTAAAACTTTTACCGATACTGCAAAATTTATGGTTGACGAAGAATTTTATGGCAAGTTTGTTGGTGCCGTCAATGCAACCGTTAATGTTATAGGCTAAATTTTTAATAATTAAAACACTTTGTATTTTCTACAGGGTGTTTTTTATTTGTTAAATTCTATCTAACTTAGTGCAATTATTAGTAAAACTATTTAGTTAAAAATATTGCAGTTTTGCAAGTTATAATATTATTCAAATAGGATATATCTATAATGGTTCATTATAAAGATAAAGATTATAAGT
>JAZNFL010000010.1:0-6045 GCA_045589135.1 Christensenellaceae bacterium | reverse complement strand
AAGAAAATTCTCTTATTTTTTGAATAAGTTGTGTAAATTTTTCGACCATTAAAGGATCTTCCGTCGGAAGTTTAATTTCGTAAGACTTATTGTCGTCATAACTGTATAATACGAGCTTTTTAACCGTATATCCCATTTCTGTAAGAGAAAAATATTGTGCATACAACTGAAACACGTATCCGTCGTAAATAACCGAGATTTTCTTTTTTCTCTCTCTCAACTCTCCGATTTTTACGTCAAAGCAATCTATTTTACCTATTAAACCGTATTGTTGAGAAAAAACCGTTATCCCTTGTAAGACGTGCGCAGAAGTGGAATACTTGTTTTCGTCCAATTTTTTATGGGCAGACGTTCCGTTTAATTGTTTTGGCGTTTGTAACGATATATTGTCGGTTTTTTCGTCTAAACCATGAAAGTATACCGATGCAGGACAAAACACAAAATCGTTTAAATTGGATATAATTATTGGGTATTCACTCATTTTTGTTGAACGTATTGAAGCCAATCGTTGTTTTTTATAGATAAATTAACTTTACTTAAATCTTCTGTAGAATTCTTAATATTGTCGATTGCCCATAATGCTTTAAGCGCTATATTATATGCACCGTTAGCGTCGGCGTTTGCCGGCAACTTAGACGCATCGTTATAATTTCTGCTATCGTAAAAACCACCGTCTTTGTTTTTTACCGGAGATATTAAGTAATCTTCTTTACTTGCCGTTTTGCTGTTTCGCATTTGTAAAGTTAAACGCAAAAGCTTATAAAATCTCTCGTAAAATTCTTTGCCGGATTGTTTTAAGATTTCTTCTTTTAACTCCGACGTTTGTAAATTTATACCAACGGACGAGAAAAGATTTTTCCATTCTTGCGTCAAGTGGATTTCTTCGCTGACGAATTTTCCGTTTTTATCTTTATACGTCCAAATTCTTTCTCCGTAGGTATATATCGTCCAACGCTTTTTGTAATCTGCGTTAGATTTTTCGAAGTTAGAATAATCAAAACTAAAGGAGAATAAGTCTTCTTTTTCGTCGTACTTTATCGACTTAAATTTACCGATAAAGTTTTTACTCTTTTCTTCGTTTATATATTTAGGCTTTAATAAATCGACGAATCCTGTGGTAGGATCTATCTTGCTGGTCAAATACGGTGGAACGAAGAATATAAATCCGTTTTGCTTGCCCATAGTTTTAAAGCTTTCGAATTTTTCTGTAAGTTGATATGCTTGCAACAACCCTCCTAAATCTGACGGATTAAGATTTTTATCTACGAGATAATTGAGTTTATCTATAAGCATTTTTTCGAACTTTTGATAGACTGATTTTTCCACTTTGATTCTCGACTGTTTAAACCCGTAATTTAAGTCTTCTAAGGCAATTACGGCATCGTATTTTACTACCAACTGACAAATCTTATGAACTATTTGACTTACGTATCCTTCTTTTAAGTCCTTTATCTTTTCTATAGTAGTCCACGATTGACGAGCTTTTAATCTTTCGTCTTCTCTACGATCTAACAATGCGTTATAATCGGTCTCCGTCTTGGCGTCTTTTATTACGTTTCCGGAAAACTGCTCTATAATTTCTCCTTTATCGTTTACGACGGTAACGTAAATTAAGTGGCGTTCTCCTCTGTCTATACCTATTACGTAATTTTGTTTGCTGTTTTTTAAACTCTCTCTTACGGCTTGGTTTATTTTTTGTTTGCCTTCGTTTACAAAATTTAACGTAATGGGTAAATGTAAAGAAAACTGATCTTCGGTAAAACGATTATCCTTTATAAGATCGTACTCAAAAGTGCTAAATTCTTTACCTTTCACGTCTTTTGTGTATGGATTTTTGTTTTTTATAGGATTGTTTTTGGGGTGAGTTATGTTTTTTTCTATACTCTTAAATCTATAAAACATCTCGGCTTCGCCGTCTAACTTATAAACCGGATTTTCTAAATTTTTCGGATCGAAAAGCGCCTTAAAATATAAAGTATGCAAATTGGGCTTGCCTTTACTGTACTCAGAAAAATCTTTATTGTAAATTTTAAAAAGATATAACTCTCCGTTGACTACTAAATTAAGAATATTTTGCCACGACACTTTAATAAATTTAATCTGATATGACAATCTTCCTACGTGATCAATAAAATCTTTGTATGAATCATATTCTGCTGCATTGTTAAGTGTAGTAAAGTCAAACTCGTTATAATAATCTTTAATCCTATCCATATAATACTGGATATATTTTGTTAATGAGTCTTTGTTAAACTTTGAACTACTCTCCAAATAAGACTTGGATTTTCTAATCTCATTTATTTCTTTTGGCAAATTCTCATTTTTTAATTTTTCTAACGTAGAGTTTTCTCCATTATCATCCTTACGCCCATTTTTCTTCACAGTTTTTCCATTTATAACCATTAAATTAGGAATATCTTTTGTTGGGCTTGCCATTTGCTTATATTCCATTTTTTCGATAATGTCTTGTTCTGATATGGGTTCTTCATATTTAAACTTCATATCAAAACTTTTATTTCTTATCGCAATATAATATTCTCCGTCCTTTCTAAAAACTTGTGCAGAATAATCATGTTCTTTATTTTTGTCCCAACCACCCAAAAATTGCGGATTGTCGAAATTTAATTTTATTTTATCAGTAGAATAAGGTTTTTGAGTGACGTAATTTCTTACTTTGTCGTAAAGTCTGTCTATTTGACTAATCTTTAAATACGCATCAGAAAAAACGCCGTAAAATTCTACGTCTTTGTTTACGGTAACGTCTTTACAATTGAAACCGCTTAATAATCTCTCGTAATTTTTAATGGAGTCTAATAAATTTTTTATAACTTCTACGTCTGTATCCGATTTAGGCAATAATTTGGCGTCCTCTTTATGTTCCGCAAACAAAACGGTTTGTGCATCGTTATAAGCGTCTTTAATTGCTACGGAGAGTTCGTGTGCTTGGCGTTGATAGTACTCTAATATTTTTTCTTTATTAAAGCACTCTGCTAAATCGAAAACAGAAAAACTCTTGTTTTTCTTCCATTCTTTTTCTCTTTTCTCTTCGTACTTTTCTACGTCTTTTACCTTTGAAACTTTTTTTGTTTTATCGTAATGATCTTCCCAATAAGATTTAAAAAATCTCCAATCGTTTTCTAATTTTTGAGATAAATCGGTTAAAGCAGGACCGTTTTCTATAAAAACACCTTGCGCATTATATATAGACAAATCTTTAAACAGTTTTTCCACTTTCGATATGCCGTCGTCTTCTATTTGTGCGTAAAAATCCTTTATTGCCTCTACTACTTGCTTATCGCCTTCGAACTTATCCAAAACAAAAGAATTAGAAGTTTTTTCGCTTAATATTTGTTTGTATAAGGTGGTTAAATTAGGAAGTTTTTCTTTGTTGATTTGATTGTATTCGTTGACGTATTCGTTTATTCCTTTTATCTTTGCCCCGTCTTCTAAAGCATATCCGCCTATAATTTGGTTATAGGTTGCTATTCCTTTAGACGTAAGGACACGACTAAAATTATTGCCGTTAAACCAATCGGCAATTTCTCCTTCTGTTTTATCTTTAAGTGCAAGCGTTATTTCTTGTAAAGCCGACTCGCTTAAAGCCTCTACGATTTTACTAAAAGCCTTGGCGTTATCCAAAAATTTTGGAAGATTATCGTTTATACAGCGATAAGGTATACCGGTAGATTTTTCTTCTTCGGTATATATATTTTTACGGTTATTTTGGAAGGCAGAAAAATAAGTGGCAAACCTATTAAAAAAGGCAACGTCTTCTTTTTGATTTTCTTCCGTCAAAACGTCGGGCAATATTTGCAATATTTCTTTTTTAAACAACTTTTCGTAATCGGGGCTGTTTTTTAATTTATTAAAGATAACAGTCCTTAACTTTTGCTCTTCGGTTTTTAAATTCTTCTTATCTTCTTCCGTCTTGACTGACTTATAATATATATCCGAAAAAGTTGTAACGTCTATTTCTAAATCTTTTAAAGCCGAGTCGATAAAACTTCTATGATATTCGTCTATATACGTCTTTACGTGTTTATATAAAACGTTGCGTTTTTCGTCTTGTGACAAAAATTCGCTATTTAAAAAATTGTCTAAAGTTTTTCCTTGTGGGATTAATTTAAACTGAAGAGTTTTGTTTAATCCGTATAATTTAGTAAAAGAATCAATTTTTTTCATATCTTACCCACCTTATTATATTTATTTATTCTATTATACTACATAAATCTGACAAAAACTGTCATATTATAAAAAAATTTTATATTTTTTTAAGTTTATTCTCTTTTAAAAGTTAATTCGATAATTGATTAATAAAAGTCGATAACTTTTCTTTATCGTCTACAAAATCGCAAATTATCATTGGTTTTGCGTTTTCGTAAGGAAAATCGTATTGGGCGTTTGGGAGCAAGTCTTTTGCTCTTTTGGTGGGCTTTATTAGTAATCTGTCGTCGTAAACGCCACCGATGAGCATTCCACCGACGTATAATAAATACTCTCCCATCATTTTTTTATAAGTTACTTGCACTCCTTGCAACTGTCCCAACACATAATCTAAATATTCTTTTTTGCTAGCCATGATATATTACTCTCCTAAACGCAATATAAAAGTAAGGTTTATTTTTTCTTTGCGGTAATATCGTAACTTAATGACAACAAAAACTTTAAGTCGTCATCGCTGACGCTTCCATCAAGGCAAACTGATAGCCAATGTTCTTTATTCATGTGGTATGCCGGAAAAACCCCTTCTTTTTGTCGCATAAGCCAAATAATTTCCGCATCGCATTTTAAATTTACGATATCTATTTGACCGTCTTTATCAACCGGCAACTTGCGCTTGTCGATAGTCATAATTACGGCAAACCATTTTTTGTTATCCTTATGTCTAAAAACCGAAAAAGAAGGATATTTTATCCACGGGTTTTCCGAGTCTATTTTGTACGTTTTTGTTATAAAAATTTCGAAATCTCGTCTATTCATAGCCATCTATACTTTATTATATAATTATTTAGATTTAATAAATTTGCATCTTGGGTAGTTAGAACACCCTATAAATGCCCCGTATCGACCTTTTCTATCTACCAACTTTCCACCACATCTCGGGCAAATGCCACGAGATAAATTTTGTTGTCGTCTTTTTATCTTATGGACGTGTTTTTGCTTGGTTACCGTAGTTTTACTCGCAAGTAAAGAATTGTACGCCGTTTGCATTTGCGCGATAGTTAAAACGGGGCTTCCTTGGTTAAGTTTTGCCTTTAAACCCGTCAAAGAAACGACGTTTTCTGCCTGAACATGATACGTGTTGTTTTTGACAAATACAACCAAAGAATAAACGGGCAACTTTCCTACGATTTTTTTGACGCTATAAACGTGCACGGCGTTTTGTTTAATCGGATTGTATATCTTGTTTTTTACTTTGCCGTACGCCAAAACCTGAGTCCACTCGGTTTGATTTTTAGTTCCGTAAATATCGCCGGAATAGTTTTTTGTTTCGATTACGAACACTCCGTTAGGATTTATAACGATATGGTCTATCTGACAAGACTTTCCGTTTCTTGCAATAATTAAGTCGTTTATTACGTATTGCTCGTTTTTAATTGTTTTGCCTATCGTTGCTTTTACTGTTTTTTCTCCTATCCACCCTTTGCCTTTCGGGGTGCTTAAAAACACGACAAAAACAGCAATTGCAATAAACGGTATTAATAAAATTAACATATTATCTCTTGTTTTTATAAGAATTTTTACTTTTGGTTATACGCCGTAAAATACGGCTGTCTTTTGGACTTATAAGGACGTTTTTTGATAAAGTCCACTTTTATTATACCTTACTTTAACTAAAATAGCAATGCTTTATTTTACTTACTATATAGGTGTTTAGCACCGCAAAATGCAATGGGAAATATAGGATAGTAGGATTCTGAACAAGTATCATTAAATAAAATATAAATCGGAAATTATATATATTTGTATAAAAAAGACCACAATAACTTGTGGTCTATATCATTCCAACAGGGAATCAAACCCCAAACTACCCCTTAGGAGTTT
>JAZNFL010000009.1:0-2270 GCA_045589135.1 Christensenellaceae bacterium | reverse complement strand
CCCAAGGAGTTACAGGACCGGATCTACCGATAGGACAACGTCCTTCTCCACCGCCGTGAGGGTGATCACAAGGGTTCATAACGGAACCTCTTACGGTAGGTCTCCAACCCATATGTCTCTTTTTACCGGCTTTACCAACTCTGATAATTTCGTGATCAAGGTTACCTACTTGGCCGATAGTTGCCTTGCAGTTTACACTTACAAGACGCATTTCGCCACTAGGCATCTTAATTTGCGCATACTTGCCTTCCTTAGCCATAAGTTGAGCTGCAGAACCTGCTGCTCTAACGAGTTGTGCGCCCTTACCTGCTTGTAATTCGATGTTATGAATCATCGTACCTACAGGGATGTTTTCTATCTTAAGGCAGTTACCTACTTTGATATCTGCATTAGCACCGGTCATTACAACGTCGCCTACTTTAAGTCCTACAGGAGCAAGGATATAAGTCTTTGCGCCGTCTGCATACACTAAAAGAGCAATGTTTGCAGTTCTGTTAGGATCGTATTCGATGGTCTTTACCGTTGCAGGTATATCTTCTTTAATTCTCTTGAAATCTATAATTCTGTACTTTCTCTTGTTTCCGCCGCCGTGATGTCTTACGGTGATCTTTCCTTGTGCGTTTCTGCCGGCAGTCTTAGTCATGCTTTCGAGCAAAGACTTTTCCGGAGTCGTGCAAGTGATTTCTTCAAACGTTGAAACCGTCATAAAACGACGAGCAGGAGAAGTCGGTTTATATCTCTTAACACCCATTATTGTTTCCTCCTATTAAGACAACGAATCAAAGAAAGCTATGCTCTTGCTGTCTTTCTTTAATTGTACGATTGCTTTTTTATAAGAAGGGGTATAACCTTCGTTTCTTCCCATTCTCTTAAGCTTTCCTTTGCAGTTTGCAGTGTTTACCTTCTCTACTTGTACGTCGAACAACTTTTCTACAGCCGTTTTGATTTCCGTTTTGTTAGCGCCCTTTGCTACTACGAAAACGTATTTTTTGTTTTCGATGCCAGCGTAACTCTTTTCGGTAAGTAGAGGTTTAATAATAATATCTCTTGCTTCCATTATTCTCCGTAAACCTCCTCTAATTTCTCGACTGCACCCTTAGCAATTACAACTACGCTGTTTTTAACGATGTCGTAAGTGTTGAGTTGTTCAACGGGTAAAGTCATAAGTTTGGGTATGTTTCCGCAAGCTCTAAGCACCTTTTCGTCGTTGTTGTTCATAACGATAAGTACAGATTTTGCGATATTCATTGCTTTTAAGAAAGCTATCATTTCTTTGGTCTTGCCGTTTTCTACTGCGATTTCGTCGATAACGTAAACTTCGTTATCAGCAATCTTAGTAGATAAAGCACTAAACATTGCCGTTCTTCTTGCGGTAACGTTCATCTTCTTAGAGAAATCTCTAGACTTAGGTGCGAATACTACGCCACCCTTGATCCATTGTGGAGCTCTCGTAGAACCTTGACGAGCATTACCCGTGCCTTTTTGTCTCCAAGGCTTTTTGCCACCGCCACGAACTTCCGTTCTGGTAAGAGAACCTTTAGTTCCTTGTCTGTCGTTAGCAAGTCTGGTTACAACCGCCTGATGAATAAGCGGTTCGTTATAAGCGATTTCAAATAATTCGCTAAGTTCCATAGAGCCGGTTTCTTGGCCCTTCATATTATATACTTTAATACTTGGCATATTCTTCACGCTCCTTATTTAACGCTATCCGTTATAGTAACGTATCCGCCCTTAGGTCCGGGAATTGCGCCTTTAATTAAAAGTGCATTTCTTTGAACGTCGACTTTTACGATTTCGAGATTTTGAACAGTTACTTTCTCGTGACCGTACTGACCAGGCATGTGTTTGTTTTTGAAAACTCTCGAAGGACTGCTGTTTGCGCCCATAGAACCTACTTCTCTGTGAACAGGTCCAACACCGTGAGTTGCCATTAATTTGTGTTGATTCCATCTTTTGATAACGCCGCTGAATCCGTGACCTTTAGTTACGCCTGCAACGTCTACTTTGTCGCCTTCTGCGAAAGTTTCTACGGTTACGTTCTTACCAACCTCGTAAGATGCGAGATCTGCAAGTCTAAACTCTTTTAAAACCTTCTGTGGAGCAACGCCTGCTTTCTTAAACTGTCCGAGTTCCGGCTTGTTGAGTCTTTTTTCCGTGGTTTCTTCGAAACCGAGCTTTAAAGCTGCATAACCGTCTCTTTCTACAGTTTTAAGTTGTACTACAGGACATGGTCCTGCAACGACTACGGTAACGGGGATTACTTTTCCGTC
>JAZNFL010000008.1:0-8013 GCA_045589135.1 Christensenellaceae bacterium | reverse complement strand
GTCCGAAGCTTCGGACTCTTTACGTCTAACTGTTTGGTTAAATACTATTTGTAATTTATTTAAAAACTTAAAAATTAAAGCTTAATTCGAATAACCGTGCGTTTAGCTTTTAATTAAGAACTTAAATAAATTTGGCAAAATATATTATTCTTCGTAACCGTTAGGGTTTTTAAATTGCCAATTAAGGGTGTCTTTACACATTTCGTCAATGCCACGTTCTGCTTTAAAACCTATAAGGTTATAAGCCAAGGTTGCGTCTGCGTAACATTCTGCAATATCTCCGGGACGGCGAGGAGCGATCTCGTAAGGGATAGGTTTTCCAAGAGCCTTAGAGAAAGCGTTTATTACGTCTAAAACGCTGTAACCTTTACCCGTGCCGAGATTTATAACGAATAAACCACTGCCCGTCAAAAGTTTTTCTACAGACTGTACGTGTCCTATAGCAAGGTCTACTACGTGGATGTAATCTCTTACGCCCGTTCCGTCAGGAGTAGGGTAGTCGTTGCCGAAGACGTTTACCTTAGGAAGTTTGCCAACGCATACTTTTGCGATGTAAGGAGCAAGGTTGTTAGGGATACCGTTAGGATCTTCTCCGATAAGACCGGATTCGTGTGCGCCGATTGGGTTAAAGTAACGGAGTATTGCAACGTTAAATTCCGGATCGGACTTACATAAATCTTTAAGGATATACTCTATAAATAACTTTGTACTGCCGTAAGGGTTTGTGGTATGTAAAGGGAAGTCTTCTGTAATAGGAACGGAAGCAGGATCGCCGTATACCGTAGCAGAAGAAGAGAACACGAGATTTTTACAGCCGTGGTCACGCATTGCTTCTACCAAAATAAGTAAACCGGTAATGTTGTTGTGGTAGTATTCTATAGGCTTTGCACAAGACTCTCCAACGGCTTTAAAGCCCGCAAAGTTGATAACTGCGTCGATCTTGTTTTCTGTAAAAATTTTATCAAGAGCTTGTCTGTCTAAAATGCTGTTTTGATAAAACTTTACCTTTTTGCCGGAAATCTCTTCCACTCTTTTAACTGCTTCTTTTTTGCTGTTAGAAAGGTCGTCGATAACTACTACGTCGTAGCCGGCTTTTAAAAGTTCTACGTTAGTATGAGAACCAATATAGCCTGCGCCACCTGTAACAAGAATAGTCTTACTCATAAAAAACTCCTTATATATTATATAATGATCAAAAAACAAATTGTTAAGGTTAGAGGTTTTCTTTTACGCTGAAAAAAGACGTATTAAAATTTTATACAGCGATATATGGATAAACCCCACAACTTACCTTTATTATTATATCATTTATGCGACAAATTTACAATACTTTTTTGATATTATCTTAAATTTATAAAATTTTGACAAACAAAACTTTGCGATTGTAATACAACTTGCAGAAAGGAAGAGCCAAAAATATAAACTTTAATAAATAAGCAAAAGCGTTTTATAAAAGGATATGGAAAGCGTAATAATTATAAAAATAAAAGGCAGTGGCAAAGCCACCGCCTTAAATTTAATATTTAAGATAGATTATATCTTAGGTTATCTTAATACCAACCGGACCAAACTTCTTCTGGAGCGATATAGTTTTGGTTAGCAACTTTAATAGAAGTTACGTTGTACTTAGCGTATTCTCCGCCAAGCCAAATACCCATATCTGCTTCTACACCGTTAACGGTAAAGCTTACGGTTACAGATTGTTCTCCTTTAGTAGCAAGCATATTTATTACTAAAGTATCGCCAGTTTTAACCATCTTAACGTTTACGGTTGCACCTTCTTTTAAGAATTCCGTTCTGCCTCTCCACGTGTTGGCTTCTACTGTACCAAAATCCCAGAACGAATTACCAGAAAGTAAAAAGAATCTTTGGTTAGGGAGATAAGCTTGGTTGTTTTCCGGTTTTGCGATACCACTGTAGATACCAAGAACAGGAACTCGCCAATCGTCACCACCGTTTAAATTGTCTTTGTAGCATTCAACTTCTTCCCAAGTCATTTCTACGATAAAGTCGCCTTTAAGATTTTCTAATAAATAGCTATAATTCATAGGACCGGTAGAAGCAGACATATCTACTGCTACAGGAGCGGTAAGTTGTTCGATAAGTTCTGGACCTTCGGTAACCTTAGTGTAGGTTACGGTGTAGGTAGTAGATTCGGCAAGAGTAACAGATTCTACGTTTGCAGTGTAACCAACCATCTTGATGTTGTCGAAAACGTAACCAGCCATGCCGGTGTAAACGTAGTTAGGTCTTTCCATGTTAGCGTCGTCAGCAAATTCGAAAGCAACAGTAGCTTCGATGGTAGCTTTAGCAGTTCCGATAGAAAGGTTGGTCATTCCAAGAGCATATCCTTGGTCAGCAGTGTCTTGAATAGCATTCGCAGGAATAAAGAATCCCTTAGTAGCGATATCTTGTAAGAATCTTGCATTAAGTTGATTTACAAAATATCCGTCTCTTTCAACGTTGCTCTTAAAGTTAAGAACGGCAACGTTTCCTCTAAACCAAACGATAGATCCGTCAGGGTTGAAGGAAATAGTGATATTGTAAGTGTCATTTCTTGGAAGAACAGCGTCCCAACTATAACCAGGAGCAGGGCTTCCGTGGGTTCCGTCGTACCAGTCTCTAAGACCGCCTTCTACCCAAAGTCTAATACAACCGTCGTAAAGGATAGTGCCTTCGGTTTCGAAAAGTCTAACCCAGTCACTGTGTACGTTTGTAAGAGTAAAGTTAAGAGAGAATCCGGTTTCTTGAGTGATGCCTGCGATAGGAGCAAAGGTCATACCGTTAGGAGCAGCTATAACTTGAGTCATATCTACGGTGTATTCGAGATCAACGGTAACGTCTTCTTCTCCCATAGTGCCTGCTACGTTAGCTTGAGAAGCTTTGTAGAATGCAAATGCAGGAGCTGCAATGTCGTAAGCTTCGCCATAAGCAGCGGTAGTTTGGTAAGAGCCAAGGAGTATGTTTCCGCATTTAGCGTTTACGGTAATTAAGTTAGAAGTCTTTACGTATACAAAGGTTACGTCAGCGTTTCCGTTAACGGTTCCGTTTACGGTTGCTTCCATACCTTCTTTAAGAGCGTAACCGGTAACTTCTACTGCCTTAGCAGTGTAATCTTGACCGTTAGCGTATTCTTTAACTACTACTTGAGAGTTAGCAACTTCGTTACCTTGTTCGTCAACGAATTTAGCGGTAACGGTACCGTATTCTACAGCAGCAGAAAGAGAAAGGTTAGTAATAGTTCCGTCTTGACCTTGGTTATCTAAACCGTTGCTAACTACAAAACCTTTAGTTGCTACGTAGTTAATGATAGCTGTAGCAAAATCTTGTACGGTAATAGTAGGTTGATGGTTGTCACACGTGGTTGCAGCGTTGAAGCAAAGAACGGTTCTTCCTTCTCTATACATTCTGATAGTTCCGTCAGGTTGGATAGAAATAATACCCTTCATTACGTTAGCGTCAGGAACCATTGCGTCCCAACCACCGCCGTAAGCACTTGGGTTACCCTTAGCGCCGTCACAGAAGTTTCCGGTATAAGGATCAGCTTGTTCGGTTGCAAGGTAAGTGTCCATACATCCGTTGTAAAGCTTAAAGATTTCTCCGTTATAACCTTCGATAATCTTGTACCAGTCGTTATGGGTAGGAGTGGTCATTTCGAAGTGGAAAGCTATACCGGTTTGAGCAGTATACATAGGAAGAGCTACAACTTGGAGTCCTTCTGGATTAGCGATAACAGCGTTAGCATCGTAAGTGTAAGCGATAGCAACGGTCTTGCCTTCAGCGTCCATAACAACTTCTCTTGCTTCTTCTGCGGTAGTATAGAAAGCGATTTCTGCAGGGGTTACGTTAGCTTTTTCGCCATAAGCAACTTGCATAGTTTGGCTCTTAAGAACGGTTTCTCCATAAACGTAGTTAACGGTAAGGTCGTATTGGTTAGCAGCGTAAGTAACGGTAACAACAACAGCTTCTGCAGGCATAGTTCCTTCTGCTACAAGGAGGTTAGCGGTGTAACCGGTAATAGCAGGAGAAGCTACTTCGTAAGCTTGGTTGTACTTAACTTTTGCAGTGTAAGCAGGAGCTGCAACTTCTTCGTTAGCGTAAACGTAGTTAACGGTAAGGTCGTATTCGTTAGCAGTGTAAGTAACGATAACTTCTTCGCCGTCTTCGTCCATAGTTCCTTCTACAACGAGAACATTAGCGGTGTAACCGGTGAGTTCAGGAGAAGCAACAGAATAAGCTTCGCCAACTTCGATTTCTGCTTGGTAAGCAGTAGCTGCTACGGTTTCATCTTCGAAAAGATAAGCGATGTAGAGTTCAGCCAAAGTAGGTTCTTCAGATGGCTCTTCGGAAGGTTGTTCAGAAGGTTCTTCAGAAGGTTGTTCAGAAGGTTCTTCGGAAGGAACTTCAGAAGGTTGTTCAGAAGGTTCTTCAGATGGTTGTTCAGTATCGGTAATTTCAGTGTCAGGAATCGATTCGCTTGGTTGCGTCGTGCTTGTACAAGCAACGAAGAGAGCGCTCGATAAAGACATAACCATTACCAATAAGAAGAGTAAAAGGTTTTTCTTCATGTTTTTTGGTCCTCCAAAAATATTTTTTATTTTGAAAGGAGAAACATCATTTTCCTCCTAACGATATTAGTATTATACAACAATTAAAAAAGTATTTCAACAATTATATAAAAATTTTTTATATAATTATATAAATATTAGTTAATTTTAACAAAAATTAAGAATAAAAACCTTTAAATTTATTTAAAATATTTGTGCGTGCGCAAAATTTATATAATAAGGTGCTACAAAAGGTGTGGTGGGTTGTGGCTTGGCGTCGTTTTTATCGTGTGGTTTTGGTGGCTTGGCGTAGTCTTTGTCGTGTGGGTTTTGGTGGCTTAGGGCGATTGTGAGAGTGTGGCGTAAGGTTGTAAAAGAAGTAATTTGTAGACTAATTGCATTTTTATGGGTTTTGACGTGTCGTTATAGACTTTTGTTCTCGGGTGCTTTTTTGTGGGTTGCTGTTTTTTCGGTCTGGTGGGTGGTTTTGTCGTCGGTGTGGTCGTTGTTCTTTACGTATGGGTGGGGTTAAGAGTTTTTTGTCAAAAAGATTTGGCAGTGTAACGTGCGATTATGAGCGTTAAAAGGTGTTGATTGGTTTTTGTTGACGTGTTGTGTGTTTTTCGTGCGGAATTTTGTTTAAGGCAGGTGTTGTAGAGTTTTCTACATAAATTAATCAAATCGTAATCGAAAAGTTTAAATAAACAAAGCCCTAAAAATAAAATCCAAACAGAACGTTTATAAGTAAAAATCAAAAAAAATAAAAGCCGATTGACAGACGGCGTATTTTGTGTTAGTATTATAAAGGAGTGGTATAATGTCTAAAAAACAAAATTTTACCACAAAACAAGAGGAATTATCATGAAGAACCGTTTAGCCTTACTTATGGCAGTCGTCACTGCGATATCTTCTGCAGGATGTTCGCCCCAAACAAAACAAAACAACGTCGCTTTAAGCAGTCCTACGCAAAGCACCGTTCAACAAAGCGTGTCAAATGCGTCTAAAGAAAACAGTACGGATAAGAGCATTACCATAGACGCTATAGAGTTGACCGTTGGAGAAGCCGTAATGATTTCTCCTACGTTTAAAGGTCTTAAAAGACAAGACGTAAATTACCAAATAACGTCGGGTTTCGACAGCGTAGAATTAAACGGAGCGTATGTTTCGGCGATAAAAAAAGGAGTTGCGGTAATACGTGCAGAATTAGCGTCGGATAGTTCCGTCTATACCACGTTTAGCGTAAACGTTAGCGGTAAAGACGGGTATTATAAGATAAACGATTATCTTTACGCTTCCAGAAAGGGCGGGGTTTACGAAGACGCTTTTTACTTAGAGCTTGCGCCGTCGTTAGAAGATTATAAGATATATTACACCTTAGACAGTACGACTCCTACGACGGACAGCATTCCGTATGAAGAAGCAATTTCTATTACGGACAGAACGCAAAGTCATATTTCTAACTACCCGTTGACGACCTCGGTTATCGGAGATACGACGGGCACTCAAGGGTCTAATAAGTTGTATTCTCAAGGGTATTACGACCGTATAGAAAAAAACGGCAATTATCCAAAGATAAGCTTAGGCACGGTGATAACGGTAGGGGTTTTCGATTCGGACGGCAATCTTCTCGATTCTACCGGTTTAACTTATATAATTAAGGATAATCCACAAGAATATTTTTCAGTCCCCGTGGTTTGCGTTTCTATGCCGTACGAAGAATGGTTTGGAAGCGAAGGCATATATAACGACATTTACGGTGACGAAAAGTGCAGAGCTAATTTAGAATACTACGATTTACAAACGGGAGAAAACTTTACCCGTAATACTCAAGTTAAGCTTGGGGGAGGTTGGTCGAGAGGTCTTCCACAAAGAACTTTACATTTAAACTTTAATAAAGACGAATACGGTTATAAAAACAAGCCGGTTGGTGTGTCGATTTTTGGCGACCACGTAAAGGACGGTGACGAAGACAGTCTTTTGTCGGGATTTACGAGATTCCGTCTTCATAACGGTGGAAACAACAACGAGGCAAGTACGCATTTTAACGATGCACTTTTACAAAGGGTGGCAGAAGGAACTAACGTTTCTACTACTTCTTACAGACCTTGTATAGTTTACTTAAACGGAGAGTATTGGGGCTATTACGCCATGAGAGAACACTACAGCGATACCTATTTTGCCGACAATTACGGCGTGGATAAAGACGACGTATTCTATTACGATATGGCAGGCGATTTGGTTTTAGAAGACGGCGACGAAGAACTTGCTCCAAAGGCTTTACAAGAACTTAAAGATTACTTTAATAATAACGACTTTACAGATAACGCTGTCTACGAATATTGCATAAATAACCTCGTAGATAAAGACAGTTTTATAGATTGTATGATCTTCGAGTCGTATGCACATAACTTCGACCACGTTGGCAATAACAACAACTTTAGAATGTGGCGCACGATAAAAAAGGACAACGGAAACAAATATTACGACGGCAAATGGAGAGCAGGATTGCACGACGTAGATTTTGCGTTTTTAAACCTTACGGGCAATTATATGGTTCCTTATAAATATTTTAATAACGGACACAATTCTACGCCCGCAAGCGACATGGCTTACGATAAGTTTTGGCTTTACAGTAAGCTTTTAGAAAACGTAAACTTTAGAAGAGATTTGTGCGAGAGAGCGACCGAACTTTTATCTACCAATCTTTCTCCCGACAACGTAATAAAAGAAATGAGAGAAATGGCAGACGAGATAGAACCGCTTCTTGACGATCAGTTAAAGAGATGGGGTTCGTATTATTCGATAAGCGATTGGAAGAATGGATTAAACAACGCCGAGCACGTAATTAAAAACCGTCCTACTTATTACCTTACGACTCTTTATTCTATTTTAAATTATTACGAAGACAATACGTTAGAAGACACCTATTGTGTGGATTCTTACTATACTAACGATAGAATTTTCTCTCCAAACGTTTCGGTTGGAACAAACGATTTTACCTTAGAGTATTACGCTTCTTACAGTATGTTTAATCCTAACGGAGGAACGGAATGTCGTTGTGGATTAGTGCTTGTTTACGACGATAACAAAGAAGTGCGCATAATTTGGGATCCTTCTTACTGGGGAAACATTTGGGCAGAAAACGCAAACTTTTCCGGATATGCAGACTACTTAAACGTAGGCACGCATAAGTTTAAAATAGACTATCAAAAAGGCAAATTTAAGATAACTGTAGACGACTACTTTAATTTTGAGTTTACTGCAGACGTTGGCAGTAAAAACGTCAAAAACGTCAAATTCTTTACGGTATTTACCACAGGATATTTTAATCGTGTCAAGATAGAAAAATAACGGTAAAGCCTTTACTTAAAGCAAAGTTTTACCGTTATATACGAAAACTTAAATTTAATAGATAATAAAAAGCCGTTACCACGAAGGTAACGGTTTTTTTAATTAGTTAAACAAT
>JAZNFL010000007.1:0-3389 GCA_045589135.1 Christensenellaceae bacterium | reverse complement strand
GAGCCCCACGTCTTTATAAGCAACCACGCTTCGAGAATGGACTACATCTTTACCGGATTGCCACTTTTACCTAAAACTTACAACTTTGTTGCGGGATATAACGAGTTTTTTCGCTCGCACCTTGCCGGAGTTTTTTCTCTTTTAAAGGTAATACCTAAAAAGAACTTCGTCCCCGACGCTTACACTATAAAAGAAATTTTCCGCATTATTAAAAGCGGTGGCAACGTCGTGCTTTTTCCGGAAGGAATGAACTCTATCTCCGGAGCAAACCAACCCGTCGCAATAGGCACGGGCAAACTTTTAAAACACTTGGGCGTACCCGTGTATTATTCGGTAATTAAAGGCGGTTACCTTACCTGTCCAAAGTACGCCAACGACGAAAGGTTAGGCACGGTAGAAGTGGATTTTGACGTTATGTTTACCAAAGAAGACTTACAAAATCTCTCTTGTGAACAAATCGAAGACGTCGTAAACGAAAAACTTTACCACGACGACTTTAAGTGGAATAAAGAAAAACAATACAAGTATAAAAACGACGGCAACATAGCAAAAAACTTACACGACTTGCTCTTTTGGTGTCCAAACTGCAACAAGCAATTTACTATGCTTGGCGAAAAAAACACCATACGTTGCACTTCTTGCGGTAACGGCGCACTTATTGACGACGCTTATAACTTTATACCGTTTGACGACAAATGCGTAATTCCGGAAACCCAAACGGAGTGGTTTAAAATGCAAAGAGAAGTTATTAAAAAGGAAGTTTTAGACGAAAACTTTAGTTTTTCTACCCAAGTGGATATAGGCGTTTTGCCCGAATACGAACTTCTTAAAAACCAAGCCACGTCCACTATCGTCGGCAACGGAACTCTTACGATAAACCGCAACGGTTTGACCTATAAAGGAACTAAAAACGGACAAGATTATTTCTTTACCTTATCTCCGTCGCAACTCCCAACGTACGGCATGTGTACGGATATGTCGAGATTTTATACCTTTGTAGAAGGAAAGTTTATCGAGTTTTACCCCAAAACCCCTTGCGTAGAAAAATTCTTTTTAGCAACGGAAGAAATCCATAGACTAAGTGGAGGCAAATGGCAAGACTTTAAGTTTTAATTTCTTTTAGCCTTTATCTAAACTTATTTTCTAAAAACCACAACTTAAAACTCCGACTTAAAAAAGTCGGAGTTTTCTTGTTTTGATTATAAATTATACTATTAAGTGCAACGTTTTATAATAAGACTAAACTTTTATTTAAAAACTATAAAAACATCGCTTAAAAACGTTTTAGTTTAATTAGTTGTAATTGTTTCCTCCAAAGTCGTCTTTTACAGAATTAACCATAGAATTTACGTCGAGCATTGGGAAAAGATAAGACGGAATATTGCAGTTTAAAGTAAAGTTTGCAACTGCCGCACGTAAAAACGGTATAAGTTGGGTAAGACAAGAACGCATTTGAATTTTAGTATCTTCTGCAGCGTATTCGTCCATAGTAAACGTTCCTATCATTTCTACGTCGAGCTCGAAAGGAACGGGAGAAGAAACTTCTTCCGAAACGGTTATACCTACGCTCATTATAAGCATTTTTTCTTTTTTGCCCATCTTGCAAGAAAACTTAGGTTTAATCTGAAATTTAGTATCGGGTTTGTTTTGTTCGTTATACTTAAAATTTATTTTGTTTACTCTGTAGTAAACGAGTTTGATAGAATCCTGCATTTTTAACTCCTTAACTGCGACAGTCAAATCGCTTTATTAATATTAGTGCAATTATAACATAGGTTATAAGGTTTGTCAATGATGAAAATAAAATTTATACTTATATTTTTATTGTTCAACACAAAAATACGCCGTTTTTACACAAATCGTATTGCGTAAAAACGGCTTTTATTACACTAATAAAGTTCCTTCCGTGGTCTTTACCACCTTAAATATATTTAATTCTTTGCCGGTTACTGCGTCTATATAAACGTAAAATATAGAATCTGCGTACTCTCCGGAAAACTCGTAAGCGAGTTTTTCTTCTTTTTCTCCAACGGGTATAACGCAAAGTCTTACCGTTTGGGTTTTTAAACCGTCAAAGACTTTTTCTCTCGCCTGCTTTTCGGTAATTTGTTCGTCGAAAGACTTTCTTTTGGTGTGGTTTAAATAGTATTCGGTTGCTTCCATACCGTTTACTACCCCTCTTTCTTTACAAACGTTTACCTTTATTAAATCGGGATAAAAGATAACGTCGTCTTTTTCGAAAGCAAAATTTACCGTTACTTCGTCATCGTCGTCAGCGTACCATACGGGCGCCATATCTGATATGCCTAACGAAGATAAAAACTCCTCGGCAATTTTTATACACTCTTGTGCGTCGTAACCTTTATCCGTGCATTCTTTATAATAATTAAACGACATAAGCTTACCGCCCATTTTACTGATTTGTGCATAGAGATATACTCCGTCTTTATCCGTAGTTTCTAAATTGTAACACTCGAAATTTTTTCCTACAGTATCGCCGACGTAAGAAACTTCTTCTATGCCGTACTCGTTAAAATATTTTTTAAAGTTTTCTATTGCTTGCTCGGTAGAAATTTCTTCAAGCCCGTCTAAGCCCTTTGCTTCTCTGTTTTTAAGCCCGTCCGAAAACGGTCCGTCGTAAATCATTTGCGGATAATCGACGGCAGAAGTTTCCATATCGTCAAAGACGTTTATTATTGCGTCGTTTGCCTTTTTATCCAACAAGTCCTTAAATTTATATTTTTTATCCGTGGACACCATAGAAGCCACTTCCGTAAGTCTTCCTTTTAAGCGAGCGTTTATCTCTTGCATATTATTTATGTTTTGATAATCTTCTTCGTCGACTTTTCCACCGTCTATAATCTTATTGTTTAAATAAGTAGAAAAATCCCCCACTTGATTTATAAATTTTGTCGTGTAAAATCTGCTTTCGTCCTCTAAAGGCAAAGACGTAACGTCTTTTACCGCCAAATTACTATCCACAGAAAGTTCTGATAAAAGCTTTTGTTGTTCTCCGGAATCTCTCGAAACCATAAGTTTAGAAAGCTTTACGTCCATGCTTTCTACGTATCCGACTAAATCGTAAAATCTCTCTTCGTATATGCCGTTTAAACTTGCGTCGTTATTTATGGGAGAACCCATAAAATACATCGTCCCAACCGCAACGGAAAGCAAAACTACTGCACAACCCAAAGAAACGACTGCGGCAATCCACCCGCCTATCCCTTGACGTTGCTTTTTGCGCTCTGCCTTTGCTTCTGCCTTTTTTGCTTTAAGCTCTGCTTTTGCCTGTGCTTTTTGAGCTTTTCTCTCGGCTTTGGCTGCCTTGTTTTGTTGCTTTATATAATCTTTTCTCTCTTGTTTTTCTGCCTTTTTTTGTAATTTTAATT
>JAZNFL010000006.1:0-1866 GCA_045589135.1 Christensenellaceae bacterium | reverse complement strand
ATTAGAAACTGTATATTTGCCTAATTTAAAGTATAATCCGTCTTTTATCGAAGAAGATATGCCCCCTGCAGTTATAAAAAACGAGAAAAATGTAAAAGAAAGCCCTATACACCATTTGAACAAACTACATAAAAAAGATTTTAATTTGTCTAATTTGACAGAAGAAACGTTTCCAACACACGATAAACATATAATTGACGTCGAAATAGGAAGCAACCATTTTGTAGTTAAATTTAAAAATACATACTCGATAAAAGCGACAGCAGGCTTAAATATTCCAATTGTCGCCACTCCACCACTTAACGTCATCGTTGTAAAAATTATTGGGGTAATTACAGAGATAAACGAATACGTTTTTTTTATTACTTTAGTAGCGTTTTGGCAAATACTAAAAACATCGCCAATAAGAATGATTATTACGCTACAAAATACTACGTAAAAGACAATTTCGCCTAAGCCAATATTTTCAGGTTTTATACAATCTATTATCGCGGATAATAAAATAATACATATTAAAGCAAAAAAAGTATTAAACGAACTTTTTATACTTGTAAAAATTTCTCCCGACAACAAACTTAAAAAGCTTTTTAAACTAAATTCTTTTTCTCCGTTTATAACCTGCTTAATCGTTTGTTTTAAATTGAAATTTAATCCTAAATCTTGTAGGGCGCTATCCGATTGAGAAGTGTCAATGCTACTTATAATTTCGTCTATTACGTCGCTTTCTTCAACCTCGGCAAAAACCATATTAAACGACGGCAATATTATTAAAAACAATAAAAATATGATAATTTTTTTCATATATTAAATACTTTTATTATCTCAAACAATTGCTTAAAAATCGGTATCGCCACTGTAAAAATAGCTATTTTAGTCATTATCGAAACTTTATCAACTAAACTTTTTATACCGATTTCTTCAATTATTCCAATTCCAAAATCAGAAAAGTAGCAAATTGCGACTATTTTAATTAGAATAATCAAGACGTCGTTAGTTATTCCAGAAGCTTGAAAAATTTGCTTAAAAAAAGAATAACCGGCGAGTAAATTCCTAACACATAAAATAGTTATAGATATTCCGCATGCAACCACCGTTAAAGTAAATAATTCCGGATAAACGTTTTTTATTATAACGGAAACAAAACAACAAACTATACAAAATAAAACTATCTGGAAAATACTCATACAAATCCATCAAAAACGTTTTTTATTTCGTAAAACAACTCAGAAATCATCGAAATAATCATAGTTAATACAATTATTAGACCTGCAAGACTGACAAGCGTTGCAATATCGTCGCGGTCGGTTTTTTTTAAAACTTGACATATAACAGTTATCAATATGCCTATTGCTGCTATTTTAAATATAATGTTTACACTCATAATACTAAAATAAAAATTGCCACTCCAATTAAAAAGCCAAGTTTTATACAAGCAGAAGAATATTTTTCGTCTTTTATTGTATAATTTGATAATTTTTTCTTGGCTATTATATCAAAATCGTTTAAATATTTAATTTGCTCTACAGAAATACCCTTACCTAAGTTGGAAAAATACCCAATTATTAATTCTTTGTCTTGCTTATCTATTTGATCTAAAATTTGCTCTGTTTGTTCATCTTTTAAAATTTCTATACAAACGTTTGACATCGACAAATTTAATTTTTGCAAGACAGTTATAACCGAGTTCTTATACATAAGTTGATTATTTATCATAGCGGAATTAATTTCTACTATTTCTTGCCATACTTTTTTATCTAATTTATATTTGTCTGCTTTCTTTTTGCCCAAATAAACACACGTAAACACAGATAATAAAGATAAAGCCATTTTAATAATCAACATAACTTAATTCCGTCACTTTGATAT
>JAZNFL010000005.1:0-1633 GCA_045589135.1 Christensenellaceae bacterium | reverse complement strand
TTCCAGGAGAAAATTTATACGATACTTATACGTACGATAAGTATGGTAATATTTCTTCTCACGGAGACCAGACCGGAGTAACGGAAAACTTTTACTATGACGAACTTAATCGTATAAAACGATACGATGACGTTAAAGCCGGCAGATCTTATTTATATTATTACGATATAACGGGTAATTTAACAAATAAAAATACCCACCTTTATGGGGGTAATACTTATACTAGTTGTATCAAGCAAGAAGTTTTTACGTACGATAATCAAGCAAAAGGTCAGATTCTTTCTGTAGGTGGTTTAACGTGCCAATACGATAGTTATGGTAACCCGATCAAATATAAAGGTAATGATTTGTTGTGGGATAAGATAAATCAACTTAAACAATATGGTAGTACCACGTTTACTTACAACGGTCTAGGTCAAATTGTCCAAAAAAATACAACGGGTTTTTCTTTTAAGAAATCTTATGACAACGAAGGACGTCTTATTAAAGAAAGTATTTCTAACGTAGACGAAACAAGAAATATCGTTTATATTTATGCCGGTAAAGAAATTATAGGTTTTGCTGTTTCTAATTCTGAGTATGGCAAATTGATTCCTTATACCTATCAAAAGAATATCTTAGGAGACGTAATAGCAATTTACGACTCTAGTGGAAAACGCATTGTTTCTTACTCCTATGACCCTTGGGGAAATTACAATATTTCTGTAGACGAAAGTGTAGCAAATCTAAAAGACGAATATGAAGAAATCGCCAACCTTAACCCTATACGTTATCGAGGATATTATTACGATACTGACCTATGGTTATATAACGTCAATGGCAGATATTACGACCCGGAAACCGGCAGATTTATCTCTCCTGCAGACATAAACACCTTAGATCCACAAAGAGCTGACGGGCTTAATTTATATGCTTATGCTCATAATAACCCAATGGCAATCGTTTATAATGCTTCTGGTGATGGTGGTATGGCGAGCTCTGTTGGGTTGTTGGTTAGCGAAGGGTTTGGTTTTGGAGATCATAGAACAATCTCAAACGGATCTAAATGGCAAGTTGATCCTAATTTTTTAACTGATATGTTCGGGCATATTGAAAATGGATTTTCTATAATCGAAGGGGCTCTTGCGGGATATCGAAACATAAAAAATCTTCCTCAATCGAAAAATTTAAGCAAAGTTGCAAAAAATTTAATGATAGGAGGAATTGTGTTAGGATTAATGGCAGATGCTCATAATAACTTTTCTAATAAAGAATTGACTTTTAGAGAACAAAGCATTGGATTTGTAGTAGATGGTTTATATACTGTTGGTAGTGCTGCATTGTCTTATGGTGTATCATCTTTAGTTACTGCAAGTCTTGCTCTAATTCCTGGTCTTGGTGTGTTTGCTGTTTTGGGCGGAGCATTGGTGTCGATTGGTGTGATGGAGTTTATAGATTGGGTTGTAGAAGAAAATGGATGGTTAGACTCCATTAAAGAATGGATAGAAAGTTGGTGATTTATGAAAAATAAGAGAGTAAGATTTGATGATAAATTTTATTTTACACTATTTGATATATTATTATTGATATGTTCTTTATTGTTAATTTTAAATATTATTTTGCCAATATGGGGATATGTTTTATTAATAGTTTT
>JAZNFL010000004.1:0-2938 GCA_045589135.1 Christensenellaceae bacterium | reverse complement strand
GAAAAGTATAAAAAAATGCTCGAAGAAAAAGAAGTTAAGACAAATAAAAAATAGAAAAAAATATAACAAAAGTCGGTACGCCGTTTTGCGTGCCGACTTTTTAAGTAACTAAAAATACTTGTTATAATATAAACGCTCTTTTTAATAATGTAAAAATATTCAATAGTGTAGGGGGTATTAAAAATATTATATAAAAAGTTTTCCCGTTTGTTTATTTGTTGTGTGTATTTTGTGTACGTAAAGAAAATTTTTGTATGCTTTATATAAAACGTTATGTGTAAAAACGACAAAATTACGGGTTTACGTAAGGTTTAAGTTTAAATGAGGTTGCCATTGCAAGAATAATTTTAGTAGCGTCCGGTATAACGTAAGGTAAAACGCACAAGTAAAGGGCAGACAATATGCCTTGTGCTGTAAAGCCGGTAGTAGTTACACAAAACCACAATACCCCCGTCAAATAGCAAGATAGCAAACCTATAAATAGAGATAAAAATTTTAATGCAGGTTTGTTTTGAGTTGCTTTATTAAACAAACTGCTTATAATTATTGTCAAAATAAAACCGAAGATAAAGCCTCCCGTTGGACCTAAGAGGTATCCGATTCCTCCGCCAAAATTGCTAAAAACCGGAACACCTATAATTCCTAAAACTATATACGCAATTATAGACCATAAAGAAAGTTTAAGTCCAAAAGTCAATAAAATTGCAAAGACAGCGTATGTTTGCAAAGTAAAAGGTATTTGTCCCAATGGTATAGAAATCCACGAACAAACGACGAGTATTGCAACGCATATTGCGCAATAACACAAATGTGCAGTTGTTTCGAAAGATTTCTTCATGTCGTACCTTTTACAATTTTTATAGACGTATTTAAAAATACCTTTTATATTGTAAAATATTGTTGGTCTTTAGTCAAGCAAAAAGATTACAGTATGTTTTCCGTGCGTATTAAATAATTTTTAGGCAATTCTTGTGCGAGTTCTATAACTACTTCTAGCTTGCTTATAGCTTCTTTAAAGTTTTTGTCTTGGGTGTATCTTATACATTCGGATATCCATAATTCTATTTCTTTAATCTCTCCGTGGGGGATAAAGATATGCAACGTTCTCTTTTTGTTTATCCAAAATTTGTGTAAAACTTTTACGTCGTCTTTAGTTGCCGTTTGGTTTTCTATTTTTTCGTAGACGACTTTATTTAAACGATTAAACTCTTTAAAGGTGTTTGCAAGATAATACTGTTCGTACGTGCTGATCGAAAAAAATATACCAAGTGTAATAATTACCGTTAAAATACTTTTAAACATAATTCTCCTTTACCACGTCGTGTCGTCGCTTAATTTTACTTCAAAAGTGCAAAATTTTTTACCTTTTGGTTTTAAATAACAATGACCGTTTCCGTCTAACGTCAAAACTTCTACGGATTTTAAGTCGGTATTGCTTGCTTTTTCTTTTATGGTGTCAAAAAAGTTTTCGTCTAAGTTTAAGCTTTTACAGTTACAAGAAATTTTTTTGCCGTTGTTTATTATTAAGATTGGCAAGGAGTCGGGCGTGGAATTTTGGTTTCCTAATACGCTTATGTTTCCGTTGGATTCAAATATGGCGTAGTCGACGTTTTCTAAGGCAAAGTATCCGGAAATTCTCAAAGACTCTATAAGGTCTTCTACGTCGAGATTGTTTTTTTTAAGTTCGTTTAAGTCCACGCCGTCTTTATTAATTATCAAGGATGGCTTTCCACTCAATATTTTTTTTGCCATTCTTCCGCTTTGTTCTATTACCGATACAATTTGGTGTATTACAAAAACGGCAATTACGGAAACCATACCGTAGGTAAGAGGTAAAGAAGTGTCAGCCATCGGAGCACAAGCAAGCTCTGCGATAAGCAGGGTAATGATAAATTCAAACGGTTGCATTTCTCCAATTTGTCTTTTGCCCATAAGTCTCATAACGACCAAAAGCAATATAAAAATTATTATCGACCTTATAAAAATTATTGCCATAAAAATATTATGTCGCAATTTTAAATTTAGTATTCTTAAATCGTTGACAATACGGATTGATGGGTATATACTGAATATAATAAAAAATGCAATGTGTTTTTATCGTTTAGTTAAAATCGTGTTGCGCAAATAAAAAGGCAGAGTAGTACGAAAAGCGTTAAGTGGTACCGGACGGGATGTTGACGGTGCACGAAGGTTAAAAACTGCGATTTTTCGACGCATCCTAATGCCGAACGACAGTATTATATTGTCGTTTGCTTATAGGAACTCTATCTTTACGATAGGAGTTTTTTTTATGGAAGAAAAAATTAAAGAAGGTTTTAAGGCAAAATTTAAGCAAACGATGTTTTCCCCGCTTATTTTAGGCGGTAGCATGGCAAAGAAAATATCTTATACGGCTTTAACTGCCGCAATGTGCGTCGTATGTAATATGTTTTTAGAAACTAAAATTTTAGAAGTTCAGTTTTCTTTAACTATTACGGTTTCTATTTTAATTGGTTTAATATTAGGTCCGGCACTCGGTTTTGTAAGTTGTTTCGTGGGGGATTTTATAGGTTTTTTATTAAACTCCGGCGGAACGGTCTACATGTTTTGGGTTGGTTTATCTACGGCGTTTTTCGCCTTTATTGCAGGTGTAATTTTTTACGGAATTAAGCTTAATTTTAAGGGCGGTATTTATTTAAAAATAGCGTTGATTTGCCTACTTACTTTTATAATTTGTACAGTTGGCGTAAATACTACGGGTTTTTATCTTTATAACAGTGCTTTGGGTTTTAGAGAATCTTTTAACAAGTATGCGTCGACTCATTTTGGCGGTAACAGCGGATTTTTTATTTATCTTTTTTATAGGTTGTTTTTTTTGGGACAAATATATAATTCTTTAGTGAATTACGTTTTTGTTTTCGTATCAGTTTTAGCTTTACAAAATACTAAAATTTTATCC
>JAZNFL010000003.1:0-2703 GCA_045589135.1 Christensenellaceae bacterium | reverse complement strand
AGAAACCATAATTTTTACTGCAGAAGTATTTTGTGCAACGGTATGGTATATAAAAACGTTAAAATAATTGTTTTCTATTACCCACGCAATTTGACCAAAAATGCCAAACAAAATTATATTAAACCAAAGTTTTTTGCCTATAGCAGTCTTCATACGTTACCCCAATTAATTCTCAGCGAAAATAATAATAATATAAACTATATATTATAATAACATACAAATTTAATTTAGTAAACAAAAAAAACAAAAAAGGTCGAAATAATTTCGACCTAAATTTTTATATGTTTGTTATTTTGCAAGATTGGATAAATGCTTTATATTAACATTTTATAACGTCGGGGTACTCTTGACCGAAGAGTTCTACGGTGACGGTTTCCATTACTTGCGGAGTAAGTGGTTTGTCGCTGTAATCAACGTCGACGTTTGCAATTTTATCAACTACTTCTATTCCTTCTACAACTTTACCAAAAGCTGCGTATTCTCCGTCTAAGTGCGGAGCGTTTTTATGCATGATAAAAAACTGAGAGCCTCCACTGTTTTTCATCATAGAACGAGCCATAGATATAACTCCACGGGTGTGTTTTAAGGGGTTTTTAAATCCGTTTGAAGCAAACTCCCCTTTTATGCTATATCCCGGACCACCTATTCCGGATCCTTTTGGATCTCCTCCTTGAATCATAAAACCGAGTATAACTCTATGGAAGATAAGTCCGTTATAAAAACCTTTGTTTACCAAAGATATAAAGTTATTTACGGTATTAGGTGCGTATTCCGGATAAAGTTCTATTTTAATTTGATCTCCGGTATTCATTGTGATTGTAACTATAGGGTTTTGCATATTATTTCTCCTCGCCGATTATTTCTAATAAAACACCGGCTTCTTTTAATAACTCTAAAGAAAATTCGTCGGGATAGCCGTGTTTATATACTATGCGTTTAATTCCGGAATTTATTATCATTTTAGCACATATAACGCAAGGTTGATGCGTACAATAAAGCGTAGCACCTTCTACAGAAACGCCGATTTTTGCCGCTTGCGCAATTGCGTTTTGTTCTGCGTGTACAGCATAGCAAAGCTCGTGCATAGTTCCGCTTGGAATATTTTTGACTCTTCTTAAACATTCTTGCTTATCTCTGCAACTCTCTACTCCTGCCGGTGCTCCGTTGTATCCTGTAGAAATTATTCTTTTATCTCTAACTATAATTGCACCGATATGTCTATTTGCTTGGTAGCAACTCGACCACTCTGCAACTTCTTCCGCAAGAGCCATAAATCTATAATCCCATTTGTTCATAAAATTTTCCTCCGAGTTCGTTATAAAAGCATTTTAACATAAAATATTAGGCTTTGCAATAAAAATTTTTATTTATATATAAAATTTAAAAATAAATAGGCGTTTTTTTGATAATGTAGCATTTAGTCGAATTTTGCAGAAAAAGCGTTTAAATTAAATAAAACGATTTTTTTTATTAGATTTTCACATAAAACTATTGACTTTTATTTTTTTGCGATTATAATAATATTAGCAAACTCGATAAGAGAGTGCTAATTTGTTTGGAGGTTAATTATGCAAATTAAACCATTATTTGATAAAGTTGTATTAAAAGCACCGGAAAAAGAATCTATGACTAAAGGAGGATTTTTTCTTCCTGCTTCTTCTCAAGAAAAACAATATACTGCAACAGTTGTTGCCGTCGGTCCGGGAGGATTAGTTGACGGAAAAGAAATAAAAATGCAAGTAAAAGTTGGGGACGTAGTTCTTCTTCCTAAATTTGCAGGAACAGAAATAAAACTTGACGGTAACGATTACGTTATCGTTGCTCAATCAGAAATTTTAGCAATAGTTGAATAATTTGGAGGTAATGTAACATGGCAAAACAGATTAAATACGGAGAAGAAGCAAGAAAATCTTTAGAAATAGGTGTAAATACTCTTGCTGATACCGTTAAAATAACTTTAGGACCAAAAGGAAGAAACGTAGTTTTGGATAAAAAATACGGTGCTCCACTCATTACTAACGACGGTGTTACCATCGCAAAAGAAATAGAACTTGCAGATCCGTTCGAAAATATGGGCGCACAACTCGTTAAGGAAGTTTCTACCAAAACCAACGACGTTGCCGGTGACGGAACTACCACAGCAGTAGTATTGGCGCAAGCAATGATAAGAGAAGGATTAAAGAATTTAGCCGCAGGCGCTAATCCCGTTATCTTAAAGAAAGGTATAATGAAGGCTGTAGAAGTTGCTGTAGATAAAATTAAAGAAATTTCTAAACCAATCGAAACTAAAACTTCTATTGCTCAAGTTGCGTCAATTTCCGCAGGAGACGAATCCGTTGGAGATCTTATAGCCGATGCAATGGAAAAAGTCGGTAAAGATGGTGTTATTACCATTCAAGAAAGCAAAACGATGAAGACTGAACTTACCACCGTTGACGGTATGAGTTTTGATAGAGGTTACGCTTCTGCTTATATGGTAACAAACACCGACAAAATGGAAGCGGTTTTAGATAACCCACTTATTCTTATTACGGACAAAAAGATCTCTTCTATCCAAGAAATTCTTCCTATTATCGAACCTATTGCTAATGCTGGACAAAGATTATTGATCATAGCAGAAGACGTAGAAGGCGATGCTTTGGCTGCTTTAGTTGTAAACAAGCTCAAAGGTGTATTTAATTGCGTTGCAGTAAAAGCTCCCGG
>JAZNFL010000002.1:0-2645 GCA_045589135.1 Christensenellaceae bacterium | reverse complement strand
AGAGGTCCTTTAGCAGGCCCCGTTACTACGGCGTGCGTAATAATGCCGTTAAACGAAGAAGATATAATCCCCGGTATAGACGACAGCAAAAAGCTTTCAGAAAAAAAGAGAGAAGCTTTATATTCTTTAATTTTACAAAAGGCAATAGCATATAAGATCACTTGTATTTCCCCGCAAAAAATAGACCAAATAAATATATTAGAAGCGACTAAACTTTGTATGAAGCAAAGTGTAGAAGGTTTAGACGTAAAACCCGACGTGGTGCTTGTAGACGCCTTAAAATTGGACGTTGACGTAATGCAAGAAAGTATAATAAAAGGAGACGCCAACAGTTACAGCATTGGTTGTGCATCAATTATTGCAAAAGTTTTTAGAGATCGTCTTATGGCGGATTACGATAAGCAATACCCGGGATACGGATTTGCAAAGCATAAAGGATACGGAACTAAAGCTCATATAGATTATATTAAGGAGGTAGGACCGTGCGAGATACACAGAAGAACGTTTATAAAAAACTTTTGGGAAGAAAAGGAGAAAGTTTAGCAGTAAAGTATCTAAAAAACAACGGTCATAAAATATTGGAATTAAACTATTCTTGCGTGTACGGAGAGGCTGATATAATTTCTTTAGACGATGACGTTTACGTCTTTACGGAAGTAAAAACTCGTACGGGTGATAAGTTTGGTTTGCCGTCGGAAGCCGTTACTTTGTCAAAACAAAAAAGATACGTAAAAATAGCAGAGTATTATACTTATAAAAACGATTTATTATCGGAGGCCGTAAGGTTCGACGTAATAGAGATTACAACAGAAGGAATTAATCATATAAAGCACGCATATTGACGGTTTTACCGTATATGTTTGGTGTAAAAGAGATAAAAATGAGAATAATAGTAACTACTGCTTCCGGCATAGAAGCGGTTACAAAAAGAGAAATATTCAATATAATAGGCAAAGAAGATTTAGCTTGTATCAACGGCAGAATATCTTTTGACGGGACTATCGAAGACGTCGTAAACTGCAATTTAAAATTGCGTACGGCGGGTAGGGTTTTGATCGAAGTTTGTAACGTTAAAGCGGAAAATTTTGATGAGTTATTTGACGGTGTTTATTCTGCTGATTGGCAAAATTATATTCCTAAAAACGGAAAAATTTTAGTTACGGCAAAATGTGTACAAAGCAAATTGCACGCTATATCCGCAACGCAAAGCGTTTCCAAAAAAGCCATCGTAAATAAACTTTCGGGTTATTATAATTGTACGCTTAAAGAAGACGGGGAGAGATATAAAGTTGACGTAAGCGTGTATAAAGATTACGCTTCCGTCACGTTAGATACCTCGGGAGAAGGACTACACAAAAGGGGATATAGAGGGCTCGTTGGAGAAGCTCCGCTTAAAGAGACTTTGGCTTCTGCTATAATTCAACTTTCCGTTTGGAATCCCGAAAGACCGTTTGCCGACGTCTTTTGCGGTAGTGGGACTTTCCCTATAGAAGCGGCTCTTATAGCCAAAAATATTCCGTCCGGATTAAATAGGGATTTTGATTTTTTGCATTACGATTGGTTTGATAAAAAGATTTACGAAGAAATAAAAAATAAAGCAATTTCAGAAATAAAAACCGACGTACAAGTAAAAATAAGTGGATTCGATATAGACGAAAAGCAAATTGCTCTTGCAAGAAGGCATGCGGAAGAAGCGGGGGTAAAAGACTGTATACATTTTCAACGTATGGACATGAGGGAGTTTTCGTCTTCGCATAAAAGAGGGGTAATAATTACCAATCCTCCTTACGGAGAAAGACTTATGACACGCCAAGAGATCGTCGGGCTTTATAGGGACTTTGGTAAAACTTATTCTAAGTTAGACGATTGGTGTTGTTACGTTTTGACGAGCGTAAGCGACTTCGAAAATCTTTTTGGAAAAAGGTCGGATAAAAAGAGAAAAATCTATAACGGTAATTTAGAATGTAATTTATATAGATTTCTTGCAAAACTTCCAAAAAAAGATAAAAATATGTAAATTTAGGCTTAAAAACAGTTGCATTAAGCATTGTTTTATGATAAAATAGTTAAGACTTCGAGCGGTCCTCTTGCGGTTTCGGCAATGAACGCTGCGTAATAATGGAGGTAAAAGTCATGAATATTATTGAACAAATCGAAAAAGAAAATTTAAAAACCGAAGTTCCCTCTTTTGCAGTGGGCGATACTGTTAAAGTATCTGTAAAGGTTATTGAAGGAACCAGAGAAAGAATCCAAATTTTCGAAGGTATCGTTACGGCTAAAAAGCACGGCGGTATTAGAGAAACTTTCACCGTAAGAAGACTTTCTTTTGGTATCGGTGTAGAAAGAACTTTCCCAGTACACTCTCCTAAGATTGCTAAGGTAGAAGTTGTAAGAAGCGGTAAAGTAAGAAGAGCTAAGCTTTATTATTTAAGAGAAAGAACCGGTAAAGCTGCTAGACTTAAAGAAGTTCTTCGTTAATTTTAAAAAGAAATTAAAGCGTTTCCTTGTGGAAACGCTTTTTTCGTTGTAGCCTTTAGCGGAAAACAACCACCACTTGAAGTGGTGGAATAAAAAAGCTTTAGCAAAAGTAATCCTCCTGTGTTATAATAAAGCGGGTTTGCCAACCACAATAAGAAAACACAGGA
>JAZNFL010000001.1:0-9691 GCA_045589135.1 Christensenellaceae bacterium | reverse complement strand
AGTGGACCAAAAGTCCACTGCCTTTTACTTTAAATTATGCCAGTATAGTGTTGTTTGATTAAATTATTAATATCGTATTGTATGGGTTAAATTTATCCATGCAAAACGCTTTATAGTAGTTTTACTTGCAAGTAACTTTTATACGGATTGGTCTTCTTTGCGTTTTTTATTGAGTATAATCGCCGTTACTGCAAAGAGAAGAGCAAACGCACAAACAGCCGTGCCGTCAATTGCGCTTCCGCAACCTTTAGAACTGCCGGAAGGTTTTTCTCCCGTTGGGGGGATTTCTTCCGTAATAGAATGACCGCAAGCACAAGTCTTTGTCTTACTGCCTTTTTGGGTTGCCGTTGGGTTTTCGGTTATTACCCAGTCGCCATAATCGTGAGCGTCTTCGTCGATTGCCACGTCTTCGGTCTTTGTATGCTCGCTATTGTGCGTACAAGTGAAGGTTTTTGTGCCAACGGTGGAGCAAGTAGGATTAGTTGTTATAACGCCTTCGTTCCAAACGTGAGCGTCTTCGTCGATTGCCACGTCTTCGGTTTTTGTATGCTCGCTGTTGTGCGTACAAGTGAAGGTCTTTGTGCCAACGGTAGAGCAAGTAGGATTAGTTGTTACAACGCCTTCGTTCCAAGTGTGAGCGTCTTCGTCGATTGCTACGTCTTCGGTCTTTGTATGCTCGCTGTTGTGCGTACAAGTGAAGGTCTTTGTGCCAACGGTGGAGCAAGTAGGATTAGTTGTTACAACGCCTTCATTCCAAACGTGAGCGTCTTCGTCGATTGCCACGTCTTCGGTCTTTGTATGCTCGCTGTTGTGCGTACAAGTGAAGGTCTTTGTGCCAATGGTGGAGCATGTAGGATTAGTTGTTACAACGCCTTCGTTCCAAACGTGAGCGTCTTCGTCGATTGCCACGTCTTCAGTCTTTGTATGCTCGCTATTGTGCGTACAAGTGAAGGTCTTTGTGCCAATGGTGGAGCAAGTAGGATTAGTTGTTATAACGCCTTCGTTCCAAGCGTGCGTTGTCGTCGCATCCTTTTGCGTGTTGCTATATTCGTAAATATAAGTAGCTTCGGTACAACCGCCTATTCTGTTCATGTAAACGATTGAGCCGCCAAGCACGGGATAAGCATCGGTGCCGATGTTTTGTCCCCAGACCTGTTCGGTCGGATTGTTCTGCAGCAGATAAGCCACCTCGCCCGATGCAAACTGGTCGGCTTTCTTATACGTGGTGCCGTCAAAGTTGTCGGTCTCGCTGTCGGCAAGATAATAGCAATTGGTGACGGTTCCGGTGGTATAGTTGTAATACACCACATCTCCGACACGGTTGCTACTGACAACGTTACCGGTGTTATAGCAATTGGTGACGGTGCCACGGTTTTCGCCTATCACACCACCGACACTGTTGCCACTGACGCTGCCGGTGTTATAGCAGTTCGTTACGGTTCCAGAGTTTTCACCTATCACACCGCCGACACTGTTGCCACTGACGCTGCCGGTGTTATAGCAATTGGTGACGGTTCCGGAGTAATCGTTGTAGCCCATCACACCTCCGATACGACTGCTGTTGCTGACAACGTTGCCGGTGTTATAGCAATTGGTGACGGTGTTAGAGTTTTCGCCCATCACACCTCCGACATAACTTCCGTTGCCACTGACGCTACCGGTGTTATAGCAGTCCGTTACGGTGCCATAGTTTTCGCCTATCACGCCGCCGACATAGCGACTGCCGGTAACAGTGCCGGTGTTATAGCTATCCTTGACAGTGCCGTTCATAAAGTAACCCACCACGCCACCGACATAATCTTCGCTGCTCTCGACAGTGCTGGTGTTATAGCTACTCTCGACAGTGCCGTTCATACTGTAACCCACCACGCCACCGACATAATTTTTGCCACTGATGTAGGAATCTACCACACCCACATTCTTCACGGTGCCGCCGGATACAGAACCAAACAGTCCCACATAGTTGGTTTCATTGTCATTGAAGTACAGGCCGCTAACGGTAAAGCCATTGCCATCGAAGGAGCCTGCGTACTGGTTACTGTATTTGCCATTGGCTATGGGTGTCCATGCTCTAAAGTTCGAGCCGTCGCCGTTTAGGGTGCCGTCCGCAGCCAGCACGTTTTCGTTGACTACGATGTTTGCAGTCAGCTTGCCGTTGATCGCAGTGTTACCGCCGACGACCTGTGCGGCAAACCAGTAGAGCTTACCGGCATTGTCGATCTCGTAATAACCGTCGGAGTCTAAGTCGGTAGCAGATTCATAGGTATCGCAGTTGATACAAAAGCCGTTGTCGTAGCTGTGTACACCCGTGGTTTCTGCCAATGGACTGTTGGCATAGGTCATTTCCGTTGCATTACAATATGCATAGCCGTAGTAGACTGTCTCACCGCCTAAGACGGGATAGCTCTGACGGTTCTCCCCTGTAAGGGTTTGTCCAAAAGCTTCGCCGAGTTTGTATGCTATTTCGCCGGAAAGAAGTTGTTCATTGGTTACGTTTATTATTTCTATGTTTTCATGCTCGGGTTTAATAGTCGATCCGCTATGCACTGCAGCAAGACCGTCGTCACCGAGATAATAGCAATTTTTAATTGATTTAACACTAGTCAAAGTGCCAAATGCCGCAAGCTCTGCTTTATCGGTTAGGTTTGCGCCTCGTTCAAACTTACCTGCAAACAAGCAGTTTTCAAGGACAGTCTGTGCTTTCGTGTTGGAAAAGCTGAGGAAACCGCCCATATAGATGATTGACTCACTGTTATAGCTGTTCTTTGCGTAATTCGTCTTTATCGTTCCGTATGCCCCGCAGTTACGGATGGTCACTTTACTGGAATTCTCCTGAATCTTGCCGATAAATCCGCCTGCGCCCGAGTCCACACGGTAAATGCCTGCATCAAAGGTGCCGAACCAAGAGCAGTTTTCGATAAGGCTCTCGTGGTTTGCATATCCCACGAAACCACCGATCATGCCGACGCCGTGTTTTTTAGCGGTAAGGTTTACGTAAGAAGTGATATTTTGAATGGTTGCACCGTTTCTTTCGAGGTTGTTTTCTCCGTTTAAGCCACAAGCCGATCCGATGACACCACCAACGTAATTGACTTCGGTGTTCACAACTACCTCGCCGTAGATGGTAAAGTTTTTGACCGTACCCGTTCTAACTTCTCCAAAGAAGCCGAGTCCGGCTCTTCCTCCTTCCACGTACAGACCTTTTATGGTATGATTTTGTCCGTCAAATACGCCACGGAAGTTATGACTGTTTTCGTCCGTAAAGCCGATTGGCGTCCAAGGTTTGTTTTCGAGATCGATATCTGCCGTAAGAACTGCATTTGCCGTTCTGTCTACGGTGTTGATATGGTTTGCAAACCAGAAAAGTTGACCTGCGTTTGCGATTTCGTAATAGCCGTTTGCGTTTAAGTTTGCAGGAATATAACTGCAGATGTCGCAGAAACCGTTTGCCGTGTTAGAGCCGATATGATAGCCCACGCCGGTACAAACTTCGCCGGAACTAAACTGTTTGTTAGTCTTAGAGGTTATTTGACTAGCAATGTCCCAAGTTACGCTACCTTGTGTTTCGTTGCCGACACCAAACTGAGTAACGTTATTTCCGTCCTTTGCGCATTCGTTCAAATAATAACAATTTATCACAGTTTTATCTTTATAGATTTTGCCAATTACGCCACCGACGTAATTGCTAGCACCTCTGACCGTACCTACGTTATAGCAGTTTTGTACAGTGCTTCCGTTTATCAAACTACCAACTACGCCACCAATGCTATTTTCACCGCTGACATTGCCCGTGTTATAACAGTTTAGCATTTTGCTTAGGGAAGTGGTTGTTGTTCCTGCCACTCCGCCAACATAACCGGCTGTACTGCTGATATTTCCTGTGTTGTAGCAGTTTGTAATGGTACCTAAATTACCGCCTACCACACCGCCGACAGAATTGTTTACACTACTGACGTTGCCCGTATTGTAGCAGTTTTCCACGGTGCCGTCATTTTCGCCTACCACACCGCCGATTTTTCCGTCGCTTTTAGTATCGCCTTTAATGGTACCCATGTTGTAGCAGTTTGTCACAGTGCCGTAATTGTCGCCTACTATACCGCCGACGTAGTGGCTTCCGTTAATGTAGTTATCAATAACGCCTACATTCGTTATTTTGCCTAAATCGAGCACATAACCGAACAGACCAACGGTGGAGATTTCATTGTTATTAAAATAGAGACCGCTTATCGTGTATCCGTTGCCGTTAAAAGAGCCGGCGTAGGGTACGTAGTCGCTAGCCGATGAATAATATCCAATCTGTGTCCACGGTCTAAAGTTCGAACCGTTGCCGTTGAGCTCGCCGTCCGCAGTCAGCACGTTTTGGTTGATTACGACGTTTGCAGTCAGCTCGCCGTTGATAGATTTGTTACCGCTGTTGACCGCCACCGAAAAGGCATACAATTCGTCGGCCGTGCCAATATCATAATAGCCGTCGCCGTCGGCATCCTTTAAAGTGACGGATGCGCCCGTATCAATGGTGAAGGTGAGATCAACTGCCGCACTCGCTTTTAGAGAGAAAGTTGCTGCACTAAAGGCGCATATGCAAAATGCAAAGAGCAAAATTTTTAAGTAAGTTATCGTGGTTTGTTTTTTCATAACGTTTACCTCCGCTATGTGTTTATTTTTTTTGTAAAAGGAAACCCAAATTGCTGAGATCTCCTTTATATTTTTTAGTTTTTGTTAAATTCGTTTTTTTGTAAGTATTCTAGTCTATAGAGTATGTAAATCCCAAAAGCACTTTCTTTTACGTTGTATTCATTTTGGCAATAAAGTCGGCTTTGCTTTGTTCTTTTTGTTGCTTGGCTGTGTTTGTCGAACAAAGGGTTCGCAGGCACTGTTTATTTTGTCGTTATTCGGTAATCTCTACCAAAATTGGATTGCCATTAGTGCCGATTTCCCAAAGATAGTTGCATTTTACGGTGGCAGTGTTATTGTAAGTGTCGATAGCTGCGTTCATAGTATTTACAACTTCAGCAGTATTCACGTCAGTCACGGCAGTGGTACCATCTTCTTCGTCAGAATCTTCAGAAGAAGCGTAATAGCAGTCTATAACCGTTGCCTTTGTATTACCGCAAATATTGCCATTGGTGGTGTAGCAACCAATTACCTTATCAGATGATGCAGTATATCCCATAATACCGCCAACTTCTTGGTTTCCGCTAATTTCTCCGAAATTGGCGCAGGTAACAATTACAACCTTAATATTGGATATATTGCTACCACCGTTACCGATGATGCCACCTACCCAATTAGTTCCTGTTACTTTGGCACTATTGGTGCAACCATAAATATAGTTTGTGCCATAAGAAACTGTTCCTACCAATCCTCCTACACCGGTCATTTCACTGGTAATAGAGCCTCCTTGTACGTGGCAGTTAATTAGCGAAGTGCCGAAAGCAATTTGAGACACCAAGCCCGCCGTGTAAGTGTATTCGCTATAGACGACAGGGTTGACAAGCGTAAGATCCTTTATCGTAGCACCTATAGCAATCCCGATGAAGAATGCGTTAAATTTATCATATATACGAAGGTTTACAATGTTGTGTCCGTTTCCGTCAAGCACACCTTCGAAACTATATACCCACGTCCAGTTGCTTCCGCTTGGTTTACCGTTTTTATCTACGGTGATGCCACTGGTGGAGAGAGTAATGTCATCCATCAGGGTGAGGTTGGTCGTGTAGTCCTTTGCCACGGCAAGACGCCACAAATTTAAGCCCTCCTCGTTCCAAACAGAATAGGTGTTGGTTTCGCTATTGTATATGTATCCAAATTTTTCCGTTTGTGTTTCAAAGGCTGTGTTTGTAAAGACTGCGGAATGAACCGTGCTGTTTTCGGTTACAGCTTCTAACGTAGCTTGCACTCTTTCAACTACGTCAACGTAACTACATTTCGTACAAGTGTATCCTGCGGAGCAGACAGTATAATTTTCATTCCAAAAATAAGCTACCGTTTCTCCCATAGTGTGCGTAGTTGTGCCGTCAACACAGGTATATGCTACTGCCTTAAAGGTATATCCTGCAAAGGTATTCTCTGTCACGTCCACTTGTTTATTTGCGTTAAGGATAAGTTTTACTTGTTCGGAAATAGAGGGGTTGCCAAAGACAATATTAGACATACCAATTTGACCCAAAGCAATTTCTTTCTCTGTCGTCAAACTAAGAGTTTCAAGGGACGTACACCCTGCAAATGCTTCAAGAGCAATATAGCTTACGTTCGGTGCGGATACAGAAAGGAGAGAGGTACAATCCCTAAATGCGCCCCAATCAATTTCTGTAGCGTCTGTAAGGGTTATGGATTTGACCTTCGTTACAGCCGCTTCTTCTACATAATCTCCGATTTCCTCATTCCAATAATCGTACGGCCCTAAAAAGCCGTCGAGTACAACCTTTAGTCCTTTTATCGTAAGATTTACAGAACCGTCTGCCACAGTAGAGTTACTCAATGCAGAGCGAATCGCATATTGCATAGTAGTCTTACTATCAGGATACTTATCGGCGTCAGCATCGGGTTTAAGAGTAACAGTAATATCCGTTTTGCCTGCCGCAAGAAGCTGTGATACTGTTGCTTTCAGCTCGTCTGCGGTCATTTCTGTTGCATCTATCATTCCACAAGCGCAAACGCCATCATCGAACGTGTGATTATCGGGGTTAAGCTCTCCGTATGCCGTTCCGCAAGCTGTGCAAATTGCTTTTTCGGTACAAGTAGAAATGCCGCCCGTGTGACTTTCCTTTGCAGGAGTGGTTGTCGCTCCGCATTCGCTACAAGTAATTTCCGTTGTGCAATCTCCATCGTCATCGTTAGGTGCGTGCGTTACCGTTCTTTCTTCGTTACATTTATTACAGGTCGCATCGCAAGCGTTATCGTATGTATGCGTACAAGATTTATCATCGCAAGCCATCAATCCAAACGCAAGCAATAAGGACGTGCAAAAAATAATAAGTGTTGTGATTATCTTTTTCATTGAGATTATTCTCCAAAATATATAGATTTTTGTAAGTGGCAGTTATACCTTTATATTATATTTATGTATTCGCTGTTATTTACCTTTTTCGCAATTTGCATTTGCATATGCCGAGCAGTTCTTCGCATTTTTCGTAATGAGAGCATTGGTAACAAGTGTTATCTTCGTCAGCTTCTCCTTTAAAGTGCTCGCACGTCTTTTGCATTGCCGTAACAAACGCAAAACCTTGGTCTGTGTACGTTGGGTTTTGGATAAAGTCGGGGTATATTTCTATTGGTTCGTTATACTTAGAATGTCTGTCGATTTCTTCGTAATACCCGTAATACAGCTCGAAGGTTTTTCCGTGGGCTGTTATCACTTTATAAAGGTCGCCTTCTTTGGGTTTTGGCTTGGTTTGTCTTGTATCAACACCAAAAAGTGACGTAGTCATCGTTTCCTCCTTTGGCTTTTTTTAAATAAAAAAACTGCCATGAGTATTTTACAATACAATCATAGCAGATTCGTTATGTTTTTTATAGGAAAAATTTTAACTTTTTTTTGCAAACTTTTTGCTAAAAAACTCTTAAAACCTTGCAAAATTACAAGATAAAAGCAAGTTCTTTTTTGCTTAAAAGTCCCGCCTTGTTTATAATTCTCGTCACGTCGTGGTTTACGGTCGATTCGGACAAGTGGAGCATAGAGGCGATTTCTTTTGCGGTAAAACCAAATGCAGAGAGCTTAGCGATTTCTCTATCTTTGGGATCAAGGTCTATCGCCACGTGATTTTTCTTTATTTGGCTCGAAAGTCTTGTCCAGCCAATACTATAGATATTATAAAGGGCTTTTACGGCGACGACGGCGTTTTTATCTTGCAGGGCAAGGCGGTTTTCTAAAAGTTCTCCAAAATGCCTTACGTATTCCGTCAAAAAACCGTAGAGTTGGTCGGGCAGAGCAAGGGCAATGGCTTTGTCTATATGGGCTATTGCTTTTTCTTTTTGACCGGAATTATAATACGCTACGGCGCAAGACATACGAAGAAACATCTCCGGCACGATAGTTTTGTCGATTACCGCTTGGGAGATCATTGGCTCTATAGTGTTTGGAAGCATTCGCATTAAAGCAAGACCTTCTACGCCTTCTATCTTAAATTGTTTGGTCGCAATGGCGTGTGCCGCCATATATAGATATTTTACGTAAAAAACTTTTGCCGCAGGGTGTGCGTCGCCGGGCAAGGCTTCGAAGTTTCCTATTTTAAACCATTCGGGATAATCCTTATTATCGTAGATAGAACTGTCGATAATTGCAAGGGTTAAAGAAACTATTTCTCTGTCATGAGCGTCCTTACAAGGTGCTTCGAAAATATGCTTTTTTGCTTCCTTCCAAAGATACATATCTCCACGCCAAATAGCGCATTGTGCAAGTAGCATACCACCGCCTATTACGGCGTAAAAGCCGGAATGCGACTTTAAAAAGTATCTCGCTTGTTCGTATACCTTTTCGATTTCTCCACGTCTATAAGCAATTTGAGCATTAAATAAAGCGTGCGCTTCGGGTTGGTTTATGAGCATTTCCGTACATTCGTCGGCTTTGCCTGCTTTGTTGTAAAGGTTGGTCATGTCCAAAAAGGGAGATTTTCTCGGCATAGGAAGGCGTGGTTCTTCTTCCTTTCTTCTTGCGTTTGGCAAGACCGCCGTAGAAGGTATCATCCACGACTTTCCAAAACGGTATGCGCCTTTTATTCTTTGTTGACTGCATAAAACTTGTACCCGTCTTACGCTTACGTTCCATTTTTCTGCTGCTTCTTTTACTGTTATATAATTCATATGTTTACCTATTCGCTAATGCGAACTTTAATAGGGTGTCAACTGTTCGTTTTTGCGAACATTTGCATTTTTATTATACAGCCAATTTGGTTATTTGTCAATTTATTTTATAAAAATCAAGGCAACGCAAGAGGGTATTTACGGCAAATAGAGTTGTTAAAAAACTTAATTAATAGAGTAGCAAGACTTTACAATTGCTTAAAGATTATTTACTGCAATATATAAGTAATACATCGCTCTCTATATTATATGCAAAATAGATTGTTTTACCTTCAAAATAATTGTAGCTATTAGCAGTTAAATTATATACCGTAAAATAATCGTATTCCGAAGTCATACTTAATAAATGCAAATTTACTTTATTTGAAGGTATAAAAGACGTATCTTTTTTCCAATTATCGTTGTTTTCTAATTTAGAAGTAAAGTCGTCGTTTTGATCGTTGATTTTAACCATAGCTAAAGAATCCCCTGTATCTTGGAAATCATACGTTATAGATATATATCCATTCGTGGGTATTTCTAAATTTATTTTTGCAGATATTGGTTCTAAATAACTCATGTCGTGGTTAATTTGATCAGAAAACAAAAAAGCAAAAGTTCCCCAAATGCATAACAATACAGTCATTATAATGCCTGCAATTATATTCTTTTTGCATTTATATCCCTTTTTTTGATATAAAAATCCTAAAACAACAGAAACAATGGGGAGAGGAACTACAATAAAGACTTTCCACATATGTTCAGCCATTGTTAAAGGGAAATCCGGCAAAGGCGAACTATTTACAGAAAGAGCGACAATTATTAATGCGATATATATAGAAACTAAAGATAAAATAAAAAAAATTAATAACAATATTTTTGTTTTTTTATTTATAGAATTGTCTTCTTT